>DASQRJ010000217.1:0-10524 GCA_035642955.1 Acidobacteriaceae bacterium | reverse complement strand
ATGTGGCCGCCAGTGCAGGCGTTTGTGCCGGTGCACGCCAACTCGTTGGTCCCACGGGTAATGTCGTGGGGGGCGATCTTTACGTTCATCAAGGAATAAAGAGAGGGGTTGATGTTGCCGAGTCCGTAGGGCGTACCGCTGTTGAGCTTGTTGACGGCAAGCGCGACCGCGCCGGCGAAAACGGCGCTGGATGCTTCGGTGCCGCCCGAGTAGCTGAACTCTACCGCTCCCAGGGTTCCGCCACTCTGGCAATCCGCAGGCTGCAGGCAGAAGAGATAGGCAGTATTGTTATACCCCTGAGTGTCGTTGGCGCCGCTTCCCGCGAAGAAGGAGATATCCGGAATGACGCGGCTGGTGCTGCTGATTCCGTTGATTTTTTCAACTTGATAGGGCGGGATGGGTTCGGCGGCGGAGACACCGTCCAAGCCAGCCGTGCTGGGGCCACCGCCGCTGGCCAGCTCTACTGACACGCCGTTCGCGCTATTCGACGTCCCAGTGCCCCCCGGCACATAGCTGTCGTTCCAGACCTGCTCCGGGATGTACTGCTGTGCCGAAGTGAAGTTCGGCGTACCCGAGTTGGCGCTGCTCCAATATTGGGTTATGTTGCCTGTGCCGTAAAAGAAGTCGGTTCCGCCGACTGCGGTCAAGTACGGTGATGCGGCGTATCCGTTGATGGCCAGGGCTGAAGTCGCATTCCCCGCCGTACCCGGCACCTCGCATGCTGCCGCGCCACTGTTGCCGGATGCGGCGACAACGGTCATGCCCTGGGCTGCTGCCTCCTCCGTCACTTCATTGACGAGGAACATGCCTGGACCGCCGATGGCGGTTTCGCAGGCCTGGAAGCCCAGCACGAGTACCTGGACGCGATTGTCGGTGACGGCGCGGATCAGAGCGAAGTCGAGGCCGGTGTCGTAATCGGTGGTTGCAGAGGTGTAGTAGTAGATGTTCGCGTTCGGAGCGACCGCGCCAATCAGCTCGATCTGCTTATACGCGATGAATGCGTCAGCATTGACGCCAGGATCGTTGCCATCGACGACGACGACCGGCGTACTGGCGGCGAGACCGAAGATGCTGCGGTAGTTGTTGATGTAAGAGACATTGATATCCGAGTCGCCCACGACGCCCACGTTGACGTTCAAACCGCCCCGCCCCAACGTCGTGGAAGTCGATGCGGGGATGTTATAAATGATCCCCAGGTCGGCCGGCGAAACGCCGTAGGTGAGGTTGTTCTTCGTTCCGGTGGTAAAGAGAGGCTTGAGGGTATGGGTAGCGGCATCCAGTGTGGCTGGAGTGCCTGCGCCCGAGCCGCCCGCAGCCCGGAAGTTGTTCAGCGCCGCAAAACCGGAGACGACGCTGTGCAGCGCGGACGGAATCTTCGGATTCGAGTTGTTCGCGTAGAAGGTCTTGCCGGCGACGGAGTAGGCGTGGATCTCCGTCTGGAAAGTGGACTTGATCTGCGCCGGCGTGGCGCTCACTTCGAGAGCCATGTGGTTGCCGTAGACGCGGCCAACGTTCATGCCTTGCGCCGACAGATAACCGCTCACCGTCTGCAAGTCAGCATCCGCCACACCGAAGCGCTTGCCGAAATCCTCCGGCGTGAGCCATTTGTGATAGTTCGGGGAGTGTGGGTCCTGCTGCGCAGCGAGGAGCGTCTGCAGGGCCGCTTCCTGCTCCGGAGAACGCTTCAGAACGAGCACCATGCGTCCGTTCATGTTTGCCGGTGCTGGACCGCGGTCAAACTGGGCGCGCGCCCAGGGGTGCACTTGGTTGGGCAGCGACACAAGTGCCGAGTTTTCTACTTGGCTGGTGATGCGCGGAGTTGCTTGTGCGCGGGCAGAGACGGTGCTCCCAAGGCTGAGAAACCCTGCGCCAACCAAGGGAAGCGCTGCGAGCAACTGGGCGAAGAGAGAAGACTTCCGAACCATAGCCATGTTCCATCCATCTCCACCGCCAGCCTTTGTATGCTGCTGGTGGTCTGAAAAAGTTGAGGCTCGCACGCAAGACGTCATTGCTTTGTGCGTGAGCCCGTTTGCGAGTCAATAAGTGTTGTGTGGGTGCAGCTCGCAGTGGGGACATTATGGCAAGGTTGTCGTCCACTTCTTGTGCCACAAAAGTGCCAGTTTGGTGCCCAAAGAGGGCTTCAGAGGGCGAATGTGCAACCAAAGTGGCACGCACAGGCGGGTCTCTTCCCAAGATGGGAATACAAAACAAAAAGCCGCCCGAAGGCGGCTTCAATTGTCCAGTGTGGGATCGCTGTTACTGTTGCCAGCCACCGCCGAGAGCGTTGTAGAGCTGCACCAGTGTGAGCATCTCTTCCTCGCGCGCGGAAGCGAGGGTAAGCTCACCGGAGAAGAGTGTCGTCTGATTGGTAAGCACGTCGAGATAGCTGGAGTATCCGCCCTCGTATCGCATGTTGGAGAGGTTCACCGCATCGCGGGACGCGACCACCAGACGCTCCTGCTGTTCACGGAACTCGCGGAACTTCTGGTATCCGACAAGAGCATTCGAGACGTCCTGGAAAGCCTGTTTGATGGTCTTCTCGTAGGTGAGCACCGCTTCCCGCTTCTCCGCCTCGGTGAGACGGACGTTGTTACGAATACGGCCGGCGTCGAAGATTGGCTCAGTGATCGCTGTGCCGTAGGTGTAGGCAAACGTCGAGTTCTGGAACAGAGTGTTCAACGCATTGCTGGCGGTGCCGACCTGGCCGGTGAGAGAGATGGCCGGGAAATACTGGGCCTTGGCGACACCGATCTGTGCGTTGGCCGCGATGAGCTGTTCTTCAGCCTCCCGTATATCGGGACGGCGCTCGATCAGTGTGGAAGGAAGTCCGGCGGGAATGACAGGCATGCGCGGTTGCTGATCGATGGGCAATCCGCGTGCGATGGGACCTGGATTCTGGCCCAGCAGGGTTTGCAGCGCATTCTCTTCCTGCTCGATCTGACGCTCGATATCCGGGATGGTTGCCGCCGCCGTGCTGACGAGCTCCTCTGCCTGACGCACGTCGAGCAGGCTCGTGCTGCCGCCCGATTCCAGAGTCTGGGTGAGCTTCAGCGATTCCTTCCGGGAGGCGAGTGTGCGCTTCGAGATTTCCAGCTCCAGATCCAGCGTGCGCAACTGGAAGTAGCCGGTGGCGACGTTCAGGATGACGGTGTCCATCACCTCGCGCTGCGCCCACTTGTTGGCCAGCAACTGGGCGCGCGCGGCTTTGGTGGCGCTGCGATACTGACCCCACAGGTCGATGTTCCAGGAGGACGACAGACCGATCTGACCCAGATGGCTGACGAAAGAGCCCAGCCCACCGAACTGCGCCGATGGAAATTGCTGAGCCGTATAACCACCGGTGCCGTTGAGCGTGGGAAACTCTGCCGAGCGCGTGACGCCGAGCTGCGCCTGCGACTCCAGGACGCGCTCCGCGGCGATGCCGACGTCAGGGTTCTGCTTGAGCGCGGTGCGGATCAGATCCTGCAACTGCGGATCGCCAAAGACCTCCCACCACTTCTCGTCGCCAATCGAAAGCGCAGTCGAGGTTGCGCTGTTCGGCTGGCCGGGGAGCGCTGTTCCGTCCAAATCGTGCGGCGCCTTGCTGGTTTGCGTGTTGCCGTTCGTTTCCGCGCCGCGGTAAACCGTCGGCGTATCGATGGTGGGGCGCTGGTATTTGGGACCGACGGTGCAGCCCGATACCAGGAGGCCTGCCGCGCCAAGCGCTGCGGCGATGCTCTGCTTTCTCATAAGGCATCTCCGTGATGAACGACTTCGCGCGTCTCTTTGCGCGCGCTCTTGGTGCTAAAGCGGTGCGACAGCCGCTCGACCACAGCAAACGTAACCGGAACGATAAAGATGGCGATGAAGGTGGAGGCCAGCATGCCGCCAATCACCACGGTTCCCAGCACCTGACGAGAGATGCCGCCGGCGCCAGTGGCCCTCCACAGCGGGACGCAGCCAAGGATGAAGGCGAAGGCCGTCATCAGGATGGGGCGCAGACGGAGTTCGGCGCCGGCCAGCGCGGCATCATAGATGCTCTTGCCGCTCATGTACTCTTCGCGAGCGAACTCAACGATCAGGATGGCGTTCTTCGCCGCCAGACCAATGAGCATCACCAGTCCAATCTGAGCGTAGACGTTGTTCTCCAGGCTACGCATGGAGAGCGCCAGAAAGCCGCCAAAGACCGCGATAGGCGTGCTGAGCAGAACGCTGAAGGGCAGCGACCAGCTCTCATATTGCGCAGCCAGAATGAGGAAGACAAAGAGCAGCGAGACGCCAAAGATAGTGGAGGACGAGACCCCCTGGGCAGCCTTCTGCTCCTGGAAGGAAATGCCCTGGTAGTCGAGCGCCATCTGACTGGGCATGGTCTCGCGGAACACCTCTTCAAAGGCATGGGTCGCCTGGCTGGAGCTGTAGCCGGGCGCGGCGGTCGCAATCAACTGCGCCGACTCATACTCGTTGTAGCGCATGGTGAATTCGGGACCGGTAATGCGCTTGACCGAGGTGAGAGCGGAGAGCGGTATGGAATTGCCGGAGGCGTTCTGCACGTAGAAGCGGCCGATATTATCGATATTCGTGCGTGACGTCCCTTCCGCTTCGACATACGTCTGCCACTGGCGTCCGAAGCGGTTGAAGTAGTTCACCAGATTGCCGCCCATGAAGGTTTGCAGGGTCTCGTAAACATCGGCGAGGCTTACACCCTCCTGAACCGCTTTCGCGCGATCGACATCGACGTAGATCTGGGGAACGGAGGGCAGGTAGGTGGTGATGACGCCGGCGATCTCCGGCCGCTTGCGTATCGCTGCCATGAATTTATTGACGTTGTCGGTGAGCTCCTGCAGGTCTCCGCCGGAGCGGTCTTCAAGCACCGCGGAAACACCGCCGGAGGTGCCGACACCGGGGATGGCTGGAGGCGGGAAGGAGAACGCAATGCCTTGCTTGATGCCGCCAAGTCCCCGGGCGATGTTCTGCTGGATCGCCTTGTACTGCTGGTCCTTGCTCTTGCGTTGATCCCAGGGTTTCAGGGTGACGAAGTAGAAGGCGTTATAGGTGCTCTGGGTAAAGCTGAGCAGGCTGAAGCCGTTGACGCTGACGATGCTCTCGACGCCGGGCGTCTTCAGAATGACGTCCTCGACACTCTTGGAGGCGTCAATAGTGCGCTGCAGCGATGCGGCATTGGGCAATACCATACCGACGTAGAGATAGCCCTGGTCCTCATCCGGCAGGAACGAGTTGGGAATGCCGCGGGCGATCCATAGGGCTGCCGCGGAGACGAGCACCAGGAAGACAAGCGCGAATCCGGACTTACGGATGAGGAAGCCTGAGGTGCGGACATAGGTATCGCGAGTGCGGCCAAAGGCGTTGTTGAACCATCTGAAAAAGGCGCCCAGGGGACCACGGGCGCGCTTCTTCGGCTTCAGCAGCAGGGCGCAGAGCGCCGGGCTGAGCGTCAAAGCGTTGAAGGCCGAGAAGAGCACCGAGATGGCGATGGTGATGGCGAACTGCTGATAGAGCCGGCCCGTGATGCCGGGTACGGCGGCGGTGGGAATGAAGACCGCCGCAAGAATCAGTGCGATGGCGATGACCGGGCTGGAGACCTGCTCCATCGCCGCGATCGAGGCCTCCTTGGGCGACATCCCCTCTTCAATATGGTGCTCTACGGCTTCCACCACCACGATGGCGTCATCGACCACCAGACCGATGGCGAGTACCAGCCCAAGCAGAGAGAGGGTATTGATCGAAAATCCAAGGGCAGGGAAGACGACGAATGTGCCGATGAGCGAAACCGGGACGGCGAGCAGTGGGATGAGAGTGGCGCGCCAGCCTTGCAGGAAGACATAGACGACCAGGATTACCAGTCCCAGAGCGATAAAGAGCGTCACAACGATCTCATGCAGGCCGGCGGTGACCGCTTTGGTGGTATCGAGAGGAACAGCCGCCTCCACGTCAGACGGGAATCTCGTCTTCAGCTCGGCGAGCTTCTTATACACTGCAGCGGCCGCGGCTACGGCGTTCGATCCAGGCAGCTGGTAAATGGCCATGCCCGCGGAGACCTGATCGCTGCGGCCTGGGACGCCGTAACGGGTTGCGAGGTTATATGTCTGCGCTCCCAGCTCGATGCGCGCGACATCCTTCAGCCGCAGCACAGAGCCGTCTGGATTGGCGCGGATGACGATCTGGCCGAACTCCTCTGCGGTGACGAGGCGTCCTTGCGAACGCACCGTGTAGGTGAACTCCTGGCCGCCTGGAACCGGTTCGCCGCCAATTTGCCCAGCGGGGTTCACGTTGTTCTGCACCTGCATTGCACCGATAATCTGCGGAACCGTAACCCCGAGCTTGGCCAGCTGATTCGGATCGACCCAGACACGCATGGAATACTGCCCACCAAATACCTGCACACGCGCCACACCCGGCACGCGCGTCAGTTCGTCCGCCATGTTGATGTAGGCATAGTTGGTGAGAAAGTTAAAGTCATGGCTCCCGTGGGGCGAATAGAGCATGATGAACATCAGCGGCGAAGCCAGTGACTTGATCACGGTGACGCCGGCGGTGTTCACCTGTGCCGGGAGCTGGGGCGTAGCCTGGTTGACCCGGAGCTGAGTGAGGACCTGGTCGATGTCCGGGTTGGTGGCGATATCGAAATCGACGGTCAGCGACATCGCGCCGTTGTTCGCGTTCGTGGAATACATGTAGTTCATGTGGTCCACGCCGGTCACTTGCTGCTCGATAGGCGTCGCTACGGATTGTTCGAGGGTCTTCGCATCGGCGCCGGGATAGGTGGCCTGTACCAGCACCTCGGGAGGCACGATATTGGGGAACTGCGAGGTCGGCAGGCTGAGCATCGCCACCACCCCGACGATGACCATGATGATCGATATCACCATGGCCACAATGGGCCGGTTGATAAAGAACTTTGACATGATCTATTTGCCCTCGCTGCTGCTTGCGCTCGGTTTCCCGCTCTTGCTCTGGCCACCGTCCTCGGGACCAGGGCTGGTCTGATCGGCACTTGCCTGCTCAGGAGCGGCAGGATGAGGATGAACGGGCATACCATCGGCCAGTTTGCCGTTGCCCTCGGTAACCACCTGCTCTCCCGGCTTCAGGCCGCCGGTGATCACCCAGTTCTCGCCGATCTGGGCTCCTACCTCTACCGGCTGGATGTGAACCTTATTGTCAGCATTCACGATCGCAACCTGAAACGAGCCTTGTAACTCCGTGACCGCGCGCTGCGGCACCAGGAGAGCGCCACGTTCGAGACTTGTCTGCGCCCGCACCTTGCCGTACTGCCCGGGGCGCAGGAGGTTCTGCGGATTGGGGAAGGCCGCTGCCACGCGAATGGTGCCGGTGGAGGAGCTCACCGCACGGTCGACGAAGACGATGTAGCCCTTGCTGGGGTAGACGCTGCCATTCGAAAGCGTGAGTTCAATGGGCACGCGGCTGGCGCTGTGCAACAGGTCGGCTGCTCCGCCCTCCCGCGCCTTCTCCGACAGCGCCAGATACTCCTGCTCGCTGATGGCAAAGTAGACCTTGATCGGCTGCACCTGGGACACGGTGGTGAGCACGGTGGATTGTGTCACCAGACTGCCGACCTGGGTGGTGGCGATGCCCGCAATGCCGTCCAGCAGGGAGTACACCTTGGTCCAGCTGAGGTAAAGTTTCTGGGTCTCGACCGCTGCTTCCTGCGCCTTCACATTGGCTTCATCCGCTGCCTGTGTCTGCAGATCGTTATCCAGTTGGGAGCGGGCGATGGCCCGCGCTTCGGCGAGCGGGGTGTCGCGCTTCGTGTTGATCTGCGCGAGCTGCAAATTCGCCTTTGCCTGCGCGAGCTGGGCGATGGCCTGGTCGAGCGCTGCCTGGAAGGGCCGGGGATCGATCTCGTACAGCACCTGCCCCTTGCTCACATGCGAGCCTTCTTTATAGTCCTGCCGTATCAGATAGCCGGTGACCTGGGGTTGAATCTGCGCGTTGACGTAGCCATCCAGATTGGCGACCCAATCGCCAAAGATCGGCACGTCCTTCTGCTGCACCGTCGCCGTAACCACCTCTGGAGGCGGATACTGCGGCGGCCCTCCGCCTTTGGCGGACTTGCTGCAGCCGGCAACCAGCGCAAGGCCGGCCAGCAGGAGCAGAATGGCGGCAGATGGCAATCCGGCGGAGTAACTGCATTTTGCCGCGTCGCAGCTTTCTCTCAGTCCAGAGATAGGGCGGCATGTCGTGTCTGATGAAATCATGGGAGCCCTCCCAATAAGGCAATGCGTCCGGGACGCGCAGTTCAGGTTTGTAACGCCGGAGTGCACATGGCACAGGGCAGGTGGGGGCGTTAAGGCAGTAGATGAGGCCACAGGCGGCGCGGACTCAGGGAAACTCATTTTTTCATAAGACGGCACTCTGTGCCATAATCTGCATGCAGTGCAGAAAACGATTCTCACGTCTGGTGGAGAACAAGGGACGAAAACTCAGGATTCCGGGTCGCTTCGCGAACGGAAACATGAGTTCGTTCTCAAAGAGATTGAACGGGCCGCGTGGGAACTGTTCGCCACCGTCGGCTTCGACCGGGCTACGGTCGAGGAGATCAGCCGCAATGCCGGAGTCTCCCGGCGCACCTTTTTTCGCTACTTCCGTACCAAGGAAGAGCTCCTTTCCTTCAGCGTGGAGCAGTTTGGGCAACGCGTCGCACAGCGCTTTGCCGAGGCCCCGAAGAACCGAAAGCCGCTGGCGGCGTTGGAAAACGCCATCCTTACCGTGATGCGGGAGGAGATGCACACCCGCAAGCCCAAGGAGATGCTGGGGCTGATGTTTGAAGAACCGAACCTCCGCGGGCGCTTTCTGTGCGCCCTGAGCCGCTGGGTGCCTATCCTGGGCAAAGAGCTGACCAGGCGGAAGGCGTATCGCGGCGATGCGGCACGCTGCGACCTGGTGGCCGCGCTCTATTGCACGGCCTTCGACCAGGCGCACCTGCGCTGGTATCGCGAGGGCACGGGCGACCTGCCTGCGCAGATGAAACGGGCCTTCCGGCAGCTTCGCGACACGGATAACGCTGACGCAACGAAATAAGTGGCGCTTCCTGCAGATCACAGCCCGACTCGCCATTCACGTCACCCGCTCTCATAGTCCTGGCAATCTCCGGCACCGCCGGATCAGCCTTTACTAACTAGTCGAGTGAGAGGCCGCCAAAACGACATGGCAGGTAAATTATTAGGAAAAAGATCCGACTGAAGGCCCTTTAGGAAAGTATCCAGTCTGCCGAAAGAGGAGTCTCCGTGGAGCTTACGTAATCCCGAAATACTTCAGCCGATAGCCTGGATGAAAGCCTGATCCAGATCCGCGGTCAGGTCCTCGATTGCCTCAATTCCTACAGAAAGGCGCACCAGGTCGTGCGGAATCTGCTTCTGCGAGCGCAGATGCTCCGGAATACTGGCGTGAGACATGTAGTTGGGCAGGCTGATGGTGGAATTGACGCCGCCGAAGCTCACTGTAATGGTGTGCAGCTTGCAGCCCTCGACCATGCGGCGCGACAGTTCCGGATCACCGGTGCGAAAGCTGAGCACCGACCCGGGTCCGCTGGCCTGCTTCTTGTGGATGGCGGCTGCCTCCGGCGGGGCCAGCGTGGGGAAGTAGACATCGGTGACCCGCGGATGCTGCTGCAGGTAGGTCGCGATCGCAGTCGCATTGGCCTGCTGCTGGTTTTGCCGCAGCGCCAGCGTCTTCAGGCCGCGCAGAACCAGAAAGCTGTCGAACGGAGCAAGGCCGCCACCCTCTCCGTTCTGGATGAGATATAGATCATCCGCAAGCGTCGGATCTTTTACGATAACCGCGCCAGCCATTACGTCGCTGTGCCCGCACAGAAACTTCGTCGCCGAATGGATCACGATATCGCAACCCAGCTCGAGCGGACGCTGAAGATAGGGCGACATGGTGCTGTTATCCACGCAGACCCGCGCTCCGTTCTGGTGCGCGATCGTCGCCACGCGTTCGAGATCGAGGATGTGAAGCAGCGGGTTCGTCGGCGATTCCAGATAGACCAGCTTCACCGCCGGCGTAAAGGCAGCCTGCAGCGCGCTCTCATCGGCAAAGTCGACGTACTGCACGGTAATGCCGCGATTCGCGAGGATGCGCGAGAAGAGACGGTAGGTGCCGCCATAAAGGTCGTCGCAGGCCAGAATCTGTTCGCCTGGTTTGAGCAACCGTGTGACCGCGGTAATGGCGGCGAGGCCCGTGGAAAAGCAGAAGGCGCGCGTCCCGGATTCGAGCAGCGCCAACTGCGTTTCAAGCACCGCGCGCGTGGGATTGCCGCTGCGGGTGTAATCGAAGTCGCCGAACGATGTCGCGGAGTCCTGGCGAAAGGTGGCCGTCTGATAGATCGGCGTATTGGCAGGCCGAAAGCGGTCACCCGGAGCAGGATCGAAGTTCAGCAGCAGAGTTTCAAACTTCACGGGTCACCTCCGGCGAGGCGAGGAATGCAAGAGCGGATCGCAAGGCAGTCTCCAGTGCGCGGGGTCAAGAAGGCGGTCAAGGAACGGATCAGTTGCAGTGGCTAATCCC
>DASQRJ010000216.1:0-3315 GCA_035642955.1 Acidobacteriaceae bacterium | reverse complement strand
CCTCCACCGGCGCAATTCCCTTCGGATTTGAATTCACGCCGTCAGGAACCCCTGTTGTCTCGAATGCCGTAGCACCCACAGACAATCTCCTTGGCTCGGCCACTTCTTACACGGCGACCGCACAGGGCGTCTTAACTGTGGTCAGCGGCACCGTCGCGGATAACCAGTCTGCCCCATGCTGGATTGCTTTGAACCCTGCCGGCACGTTTGCCTACACGACCAACACTATCAGTGGGTCCGTCTCCGCTTATTCGGTCAGTTCAACCGGGGCTTTGGCGCTCGTACCCCCCGCAAGCGGTGCTTCATCTGTGGCTACAATCGGAGCCTCGTCCGGCCCCATCGACGATATTGTTACTCCCGACAACGCCTATCTGTATGTTATCCAGTCCAATGCCGGCACCTCGCCAGGACAGATTCTAGGATTCTCCATTGGTTCAACCGGAGCGCTTACCTCGATAACAACAGGAGTCACGGGTTTACCCGAGGGATCTCTCGGGCTGGCGGTTCGCTAAACGGCGCAGAACGTTCGCTCCGTTTGCAACCAGGAAGCGCTAACGCAAGCCTTCATGTTTGAAAGAAGGATGGCGTCGTCTGGGCGTGGACAGCATCCATTCGGATGCTTGATCCGCCCGGAGGTGTCGGAAGTTTCGGAACATTCACCGCGTGGACGATGCATCAAGTTCACGCGTGCGCTTCGTTTCTTCGATGGTCATTGAGCAACAGTAGTGAGGTCAGTTCGAGGGCCGGTCCGTTATAGAGCTTCTTAGCTGGGCGAGAGGCGCGGTCGAATCAAATCTCATCTCCTTTGGATTCCCGCCCACTCCCAACTCGGACCAGAGTTTATCCAGGTCGACGGTGGTGGGAGTGTCCTTCCAACTCTCGTACTGGTTTTCCAATACAGATGTCCCGGTGGCTCGGTCGCCCACTCGCAGGACGCGGGACAACGGCCACTCGGTATCAATCGTCGCTCCCGCGGCTACGATTGCGCGGAGCGCGTCTTGCAGACTCTTGCGGTTCCCGGTCATCTGCCGAATCTTCACGTCCGCCACCAGGCAAAAGATGGCTCCCCCCCAATATGTTCGCCCCCATGTATGGGTCTCATCTAACCCGTGATCTCCACTTCCCGGCTGTCCGTGGGGCATGCCACTGACCATGCCTCGCCATACTTGTACCGCGGATAACTGGCCATCCTGAGCCTTTGCAATGGGTTCGACGTAAGTCGCCAACCCCTCCTCTAACCAGTGATTTTCATCGGGGAGTGAAGAGAGTGCCAGGTGGACAAATTCGTGGGTCATCGTCCAATCTGTGTCAAGGTCCGCTTTCGAGACACTGCGCCCAAGACGCATTCGTGAGACACCTTGAAATCCATCCACATCTCCCCACGTGGTTCCATAAATCGACGGATCATCTTCAGAACTCTGCGTGACGCTCACTCGGTCATGCCGGATCGGAAATCGACCATAGTACACGGTGACGGCTTCAGCCGCTCTTCGCACCCAAGCCAGGACATCATCCGCGCCGAGACCCGAGTTTTCCAAATGAATGTCTACCTCTATCTTCGCTCCGCCAATCTCTAGAACGTGTTGCGTATCCTGCTCTCCTCGTGTCCCGAGTATGACGGGGTCCGGAGAACTCGGTTTGGGCTGATTGTTTGCGAGAACGCTGAGCGAAACGGCCATCAATAGGGAAATCAACATTTTTCCTCGGGGTTCCAACCTAACGGCCACATTTTGAGCGGGGGCAAGGCTACTGGACCTCTCATGAGACCCTCCGATGTGGAGGATGGTTACGGAGTTCATCTCCGAATCGAGAGGCGCCGCGCCGAGGCTTTTCCAGGTGCGCTTACTCAATTACTTTCAATAAGCGCTTCCGGCTCTAAGATGAAAGATTCCGGCGGAGGGGAAACCGAGCCAGCATAGCGATACGCAGGCAATGCCAACATGCAGATGCCCGCTGCGGCGGTGAATCCGGAGAAGAGGGAAAGGATGCGAGTGTACGACCCCGTGATGTCGTAGATGTGACCTAATATCAAGGGAGCGGTGGCTCCGGCTGCTGCGTACACGGTGTAAATCAGGCCATACATGGTGGAAAACGAGCGCATCCCGAAATAACGCTTGAGCATGTAGGGCATCAGATCGAACTCACAGCCCATGCCGAGTCCCGCAATCACTGCAGCAACGACAGCGGCGTGAAAAGAATGTCCGCGCCCGAGAAGAAAAAGCCCGCAGCCTGCCAGGAATAGAGAGCACGCGGCAATATACGATCCCTCAAGATAGTCCAGTATCCAGCCGAGCAACAAACGTCCCGCCACGCTTGAGCCGCCAAGGATGGAGACGATGAACGCAGCGTCTTCGAGCTTCAAACCTCGGTCGCTGAGCATCGGGGCCAGATGCACGAGCGCGCCGTTTTCGGCGAGCGACATGCAGCACACGCCCAAGGCGATGAGCCAGAAACTGCGGGTTGCCAGCCCTCGCTGCCACTGTAGTCCGGGTACTGAAGCATGTTCCGCGTCCGCGGGCTTGTGAGCGGATGAAACGCGGAGCGAAGGCGCAAAGAAAAACGTGAGCGGTGCGCCGATGAACAGTGGCAATGCGGCAAGGATCAGATAGGTATGCCGCCATCCATAGACCGTAATGGAATGCTGCACCAGTGGAGGAAAGAAGAGCGAGCCCAGGCCCGATCCGGCAACTACGATCGAAAGCGCCGTTCCCAGCCTGCGCTCGAACCAACTGGCCACGATACGGGCATAACCGAGTTGATATGTCCCGGTACCAGCGATACCGATAAAAACGGTCGTGGCATAAAGGCGGCCAAGATGTGGAGTAAGCCAGGCCAGCGAGCCGAATCCTAATCCGAAGGCCACCATCATTCCGGTGATGAGTCTTCGCGGCTCGAAGCGATCGAGAAACCTGCCCATGAAGGGGGAGCAGATCGCGACGGAGATGGCGGCCAGGCTGAACGCCTGCGCAATCTGCTCCCGGCTCCATCCAAAGTCATGCTGCCACGGCTTGATGAAGAGGGTGAAGATGGTGAAAAAGATGGTGGCGATACCCGTTAGTACGCCAATCTGACAAATTCCGACAACGCGCCAGCCCGGATACAACAGGCTCTCTTCGGGATACGCTGGTGGCGGATCGGGGCGGCTCAAGGAAGCTCTTCTCCAGTTTCGCCGCCGGTTCAGCGGGAGGGCTTTAAATAGCCGTGCTCAGCCAGGTGCTGGCCCATCTCGGCATACATGGAGTGATCCTGCGGCTGCCATGTCCCCAGGCCATCGACATAGCGGTTGTACATGCAGAAGGCCGCGGCGATCAGCAC
>DASQRJ010000215.1:0-3712 GCA_035642955.1 Acidobacteriaceae bacterium | reverse complement strand
CTCGGACGGCCAGTCCGTGAGCGACAACGGAGCGAGCTAACGGCACGCGCCAAAGGCGCATCTGCCCGTGCGGCCAGCACCGCGAGGTACACTGCTTGCGCGAGGAAAACGCCCTGCCATGAGCATGTTCACCCTCATCATCGTTGTCATCATCGGGCTGTATATTCTGAGTTCGATCAAGATTCTGCGCGAGTACGAGCGCGCTGTCGTCTTCCGCCTCGGCCACGCGCTGCCGACTCCCAAAGGCCCGGGCGTCATCCTCATCTTCCGCCCCTTCGACCAGATGGTGCGCGTCACGCTACGCCAGGAAGTCCTCGAAGTGCCGCCGCAGGACATCATCACCCGCGACAACGTCACCCTCAAAGTCAACGCAGTCATCACCTTGAGGGTGGTCGATCCGTCCAAGGCCGTCATCGAGGTCTCGAACTATGTCTACCAGACCTCGCAGTTCGCCCAGACCACCCTGCGCTCCGTCCTGGGCGAAGTCGAGCTCGACCAGTTGCTCAGCCACCGCGAATCCCTCAACTCGCGCATTCAGGAGATCCTCGACAAGCACACCGCTCCCTGGGGAGTGAAGGTCGTCAGTACCGAAGTCAAGCAGGTCGATCTGCCCGAGTCCATGCTGCGCGCCATGGCCAAGCAGGCCGAAGCCGAACGCGAGAAGCGCTCCAAGATCATCAACGCCGAAGGCGAGTTTGCCGCCTCCCAGCGCCTGGTCGACGCCGCCGCCCTGCTCGCCACCCAGCCCATCACGCTGCAGCTTCGCTATCTTCAGACCCTTACCGACATAGGTACGGAGAAGAACACCACTATCGTCTTCCCTCTACCCATCGAGCTCATCTCGTTGTTCAATAAAACGGTGGCAGGCAACGTCACGGGGCCGGGCGTCAATGCCCCTGCTCCTCCACCAAAGCCTGAAGAACACCTATGAACTCGCTTTTCGACGAAGACGGCCGCGAAGAAACCAAGTCCGATGCCGATTTGACCCTGGGCATCGGCTCTCTGCTCAGCATCTTCTTCGGCGTCGTGCTCATCTGTGGCATCTTCTTTGGCTTCGGCTACTCCATGGGCCGCCGCAATGCCCGTTCGACGATCCTGCCGCCCGCAACTTCGCCGCCACAGGCCGCTGCCGCCGCCGCTCCGCCCCTGCCGGAAAATGAACTCAGAGGCGCTCCTCTGAAGCCGCAAGTGCCGGATACTGCCTCCGCCCCTCCGTCCGACTCGGCGGATTCTACCCCGGACAAGGCCAGCGCGAAGCCCGCGGCCCCGTCTTCCGCCAAGCAAGCTGCACCGGACAACTCCCCCGCCAAGCCATCCAGGACGGCACGCGTGGTCGAACCAGCTACTCCGGATCCCTCCCTCAGTGCCGTTCCGTACACCCATCGCGCTCCGCTGCCCACCAAGCCGCATGCCGGCACCATGGCGCCCCTTGCGCAAGCTCCCGGCGATTCCCCCATCGTTCCTGGCCAGCCCATCATGGTGCAGATCGCCGCGGTCAGCCGTCAGGAAGACGCCAACGTGCTCGCCGGCGCGCTGCGGAAACGCGGCTTCAACCCGACGGTCCGTCCGGGAACCTCCGATAAGTTCTTCCACGTGCAGGTAGGCCCCTTCACGGACAAGACCGAGGCCGAGACGATCAAACAGCATCTGCTGGCCGACGGCTATAACGCTATCGTGAAGTAGCCGCGCTGCCGACTATCGCGGTCCGCTCGGGCGTCCTCAGCCCGGCCTCCATTGCATCTCGCACCGCGGCCATCAGCTCTTCCTTCTGCCCATACTCCGCGGGATCGAGCGGCGCATGAAACGTAACCGTTATCGTGCCACGCTTCAGGTTCAGGCTTCCCTTCGGCAACAGACGCGTCGCGCCCACAATGGAAACCGGCACCACCGGCACACCGGAATCCATCGCGAGAAAGAACGGGCCTTTCTTGAACGGCAGCAGCGATCCATCCCGCGATCGCGTGCCCTCCGGAAACAGCACCAGGCAGCTTCCCCGCTCCAGCTCGCGCTGTGCCGCCGCGCTGCTCGCCTTCGCCCCTTCCAGGCTGCCATCACGCAACACCGGGATGAACCCCGCCAGCCGCATCGCATAGCCCAGCACAGGAATCCGCATCAGCGATGCCTTCAGATAGATCACGACTCTGCCTGGTAGCAGCGGAATCAGCACTGGCGGATCCAGGTTGGAGGAGTGGTTCGCCATCACGATCGATGCCCCATGTGGCAGATCTTCCAAGCCATGAACAACGACCCGTAACCCGACCAGCGGCAGTCCGGCGCGCGCGATCCAAAAACCCACACGCAACAGCACGTCTGTATTGCGCGTGATCAGCGTCCAGGGAAAGACGACGAGCGCCGCGGGCAACGCGAGCACCGTCCAAATCAGAATAAGAATAAGGCCACGCACCGCGCTCAGGAACTCCTGAAGCAAGCCTACCCTAGAGGGACAGCCGCTGCGTTGACCGAGGACGAGTCCGTGGACGGGCTGGCAAGTCGCGCAGGTAGTTTCTCGTATATGCCATCGAATCCCCCGTTGGAGAGAATCGCCACCACATCGCCCGGTTTCGCGCCCCTGGCCACGTGATCGACAATCGCCTCTACATTCGCGGCCAGCATGGCGTTGCGTCTCTGCGCCACCAGTGCGAAAACCACCGCCTCGGGATGCAGCCGCTCCGCCTCGGGGATGCTCTCCTGCTTGAAGACGCCGGCCAGCACCACCTCATCCGCAAGCGCGAGAGCGTCCACCAGTTCACGCTCGAACACATTGCGCCGCAGCGTGTTCGACCGCGGTTCCAGCACCGCCCACAGCCGCGACTGCGGGTACGCGGCACGCAACGCACGGAGTGTCTCGCGGATCGCTGTGGGATGATGTGCGAAATCGTCGATCACGGTGACTCCGCGTTCGACGGCACGCACCTCCAGCCGCCGCTTCACGCTCTTGAAGCTGGCAATAGCCTCCACAATCGCCTCGTCGTCGACTCCCTGACCCGCCGCCAGCCCTGCAGCCGCCGTCGCGTTCAGCGCATTATGCTCCCCCGCCATCGGCAGCGTTAGCGCCAGCCACGGCTTGCCCGCGCGCCATACCTGCCACTGCGTCTTGCCGTCACGATGCGCCAGGTCGCGCAGTTGCCACTCCGATCCGTCTGCAAATCCATAACGCTCCACCTTGCAGAAAGCTCGCGCCACGCACTCGCTCACATTCTCGCTGCCATCGAAGGCCACCACGCGCCCACGCCTTGGCACCAGATTCACCAGGCGCTTGAACGCTATCTTTACGGCTTCGAGATCGCGATAGATATCGGCATGGTCGAACTCCACGTGCGTCAGGATCGCCGCGTCAGGGAAGTAGTGCATGAACTTCGGACCCTTGTCGAAGAACGCGGTGTCGTACTCGTCACCTTCGAGAATGAAGCTCTTGCCCGGCGCAAGCTGAAAACTGGTGCCAAAGTTCTCGGCCACTCCACCGATCAGAAACGAAGGCCCATGCTCACCGCGCATCCGCGCCGCCGTCTCATAAATCCAGGCCAGCATGCTCGTCGTTGTGGTTTTTCCATGCGTCCCTGCCACCACCAATGACTCGCGTCCGGTCAGGAACTCCTCATACACCGTCTGCGCCATGGAGCGAAATGGAATGCGCTGATCCAACACATATTCCAGCTCCACGTTCCCGCGCGAGATCGCATTGCCCACAATCACCAGGTCGTGCCGCGGGTCG
>DASQRJ010000214.1:0-4892 GCA_035642955.1 Acidobacteriaceae bacterium | reverse complement strand
GGATTTCGTGTGGCGTTTGATAATCCGGAAGCCGGCGTAGGCGGTCTGGAGGATGACGGAGGCGTGGAACTGATTCTGATCCGACGCAATTTGGAAGTCCGGGAAAGAGATTGTGCGCTGACATTGCAATGCGACAGCGTGCATGACGCATATCGCAAGTTATCGGACCGCGGCATTGCGTTCGTCCACCAACCGATGGATGTGAACTGGGGATATGGCGCCGAATTGCAGGATCCTGACGGCTATCGAGTCAGGCTGTGGGACAAGGATACGATGCCTGGCTACAAAGAGAAAGTAGCGGGTTCACGGTGATCGAAAATGGCCGCCTGAAGTGAACACAGCGCCTGGAAAAAGCCCTTACTGGTAGCTGACCTGCCAGTAGGTGAGCCCGAACTGGCCCTTCTGCGGGGTGAGCGAGAAGGGTGTGAAGCCGATGGTGCCGTGCGTAACGCCGAGGGTCACCAACGATTTGCGGCCATTGACGCTGACCGCCATCAGGGTGCTGTTGCCCAGGCTCGATGTGGCGTAGAGGATCTTGTGGCTGGTGATCTTGCCGTATTCCCCGTTGAGGCTCCAGTCGTCGAGGAACTTGTTGTAAGGGTAACCGGCAGTCTTGTATTTGTCCGGATGCTGCTGCCACTCAGGATCGTTGTTCCAGATGCCGTATGCCTTTTCAAACTGCTGCTGCTCGAGAGCGGCGAAGAAGCGGTTGACGCGGTGCTCGGCCGGCCAGTTCCAGAAGATCCAGACCAAGATGCCGATGACGATCGCACCGACGATCGAGCCGAGGATGATCCGGCGCCGTTTGCGGGCGCGGGCGGCGTTGTAAGCGGGAGCGTCGAGCAGGGTCATGGGCGTCGTCCGGAAGCAATTTTACGCGCAAGCATTTCCAGCAGGCGAGATTCCACCTGGCAGTGCAGACACCATGGGAGGGCCGGTTGTTCCTGGATACCCATTCCCGGCGACCCGTTCAGCCGCGCGCGAGCACGGAGCGCAGCTTCTCCACCGCGCCGGGCATGGTCTGGGATGCGACGTTCCCGTAGCCGAGGATGAAGCCTTTACGAATGTTTTTCGTCATATAGCTCCCGGATAAGGGCCAGAGCCATAAACCGAGCGCCGCGGCTTTTTCGGCCAGGGCGACGTCATCGCGGTTCGTCCGGAAGGTTGCCGCCAGGTGCATGCCGGCTTCCGTGCCGTGAATGTCGAAGGTGTTCCCCAGGCTCTTCCGCAGCAGCTCCACCAGCAGCCTTCGCCGCTCGCTGTAAAGCAGGCGCATGCGGCGGATGTGCCGCGCGAAGTGGCCCTCCCGGATGAAATCCGCGATGACCTCCTGGTAGAGATATGGCGGAAAGATATCCATGACGTAGCGCGCGGCCACGAAGCGCTCCATTAAATCCGGAGGGATGACCATGTAGCCCAGCCGCAGCGATGCGAAGAGAACCTTGCTGAAGGTTCCGATGTAGATCACGCGGGCGTTGGTATCCAGACCTTGCAGTGAGGAGATGGGCGCGCTGGCGAATCGGTATTCGCTGTCGTAGTCGTCCTCGAGGATCCACGCGCCGTGGAGTTGGGCCCAATGCAGCAGTTGCAGGCGGCGTGCCGCGCTCATGGTGCTGCCCAGCGGATATTGATGGGAAGGCGTGACGTAGGCTGCCCGGGCATCCGGGTATCGTTTGATCCCGGCGGCTACATTCAATCCTTCCTGATCGACAGGCACCGGGATCGGGCGGCAGCCGGCCGCGGCGAAGACGTTGCGCGCCAGCCGGTAGCCGGGCTCCTCCATCCATACCGCGTCGCCGGGATCGAGCAGGACGTTCGCCGCGAGCTGCAGCGCCTGCTGTGAGCCGGAAACAATCATGATCTGTTCCGGCTCGGCCTGGACGGCGCGCGCCGTGCGCAGATAGTCACAGATGGCTTCGCGAAAGCGCCTGGTTCCCAGGGGATCGACGCAGTGGATGGCGCGCGCGGTGGGATCCTTCGAATGATGGGTCACCAGCCGCGACCAGATGGCGAAAGGAAACTCATCGAAGGCGGGTTGATGCACGGCGAACGCCCCCAATCCGGAATGCCACCTGGATTTAGGTTCGATCGGATACAGCAACGCACGGCGCGCGACCGGGCGCGGCCCAGAGGTCTTCTGGGTTCGGCCCGTAACCGGCCGTTTGACCTGTGTCAGATGTTCCGGAAGCGAGCGGCTGACGAAGGTTCCAGCGCCCTTGCGCGTCTCAAAGTAGCCTTCCGCCAGTAGTTGCGCATACGCGCCGAGGATGGTGATGCGGGAGACGTTCAGCTCGACGCTCATGGCGCGCGACGAGGGCACCCGCTGGCCGGCACGAAGACTTCCTCGCGCAATCGCATCCCGCAGCGCCATGTAGACCTGCGCGTGCAGCGGCTGCGTGCTGCTGCGGTCCATGGTGATCACGGGGGTGAATGCGCCGGAACGTTTGGCCATGGCTCCATCATAGTGGTTCAGCCGGATGCGGCATTTGGCCGCGAAGTCGCAGACCACATCGAAAGCTCCGGCGACATTGCGGCTGCACCGGTAATGGGGCGTAGGACCACTTCCGCTGGAACGCATAAGGCCAGTGGATCCATAGCGCTTTGCGCGACGTCCTAATCGATGGGACCCTCCCTAAAGGCCGGAATGACAGAAAGACCGGAATGACAGACCGGACCGACAGACAAGGCGGATTGACCAAGATGCCCCGAGCCGACTTTACCCGCGCCACGAAGTGGACGCTCACCCTGGGAGCCGTGCTGCTGATCGCATTATCTGGGCGTGCATGGCAGCAGGGCCAGCCGATGAGCGGCATGTCAGGAACGACGATGAGCGACGGCCACGCATGCGACGACATGGGCAAAAGCATGGGCAGCATGAACGTGATGGGCGCGAGCATGGGCGCCATGACCAACCACATGTGCATCACTCCGCTGCGGCCACAGCAGGCCGGAGATGTGAAGCGAGCCGAGGCGCTGGTGGCCCAGGTCAGGGCGACCATCGAGAAGTACCAGGATTACAAGAAGGCCATAGCCGACGGCTACATCCAGGCGAACCCGAGCGTGGTACAGCCGCAATATCACTTCATCAACGCGGCCAACAGCCGGCTGGCCGATACCCAATTCGATCCGACGAAGCCGTCGGCATTGCTCTATTACCAGATGCCGACGCAGCACTTCAAGCTGGAGGGCGTGATGTTCACCGACAGCACCAGCGCGAGCGAAGATGAGCTGAACCAGCGTGTTCCGTTGAGCGTTGCGCGGTGGCATGAGCACATCAACTTTTGCGCGGCGCCAGCCAACAAGGTCCAGGAGTATCACGGCGCTCATCCCAAGTTCGGGATGTTCGGCTCCATCCACACGGCGGAAGCCTGCAAAGCCGAAGGCGGCACCTTCCTGCCGGTGATCTTCAGTTGGATGATTCACGTCTTCCCCTACGAAGACACTCTGAAAGACCAGTTCTCCATGAATGACGACGCCCCTCACGTCCACTGAGCGTCCGCAACAGTGACGGCACCGGCTGAGGACTACGCTTCCGTACCGTAGAGGCCGGTCGAAGCTGCCGAAGAGCACGCCAGTCTTCGCGATCGGCGATGAAGAGATGACCAGCCCGCCGGATCAGTCACCGCGCAAGGTGCTGCCGGCGCCGCCGCCACCGTCGACATTCGCCACTCCTCCGCGGCAGCCTTAGACTCCGCAGCTCTAGCGGCTGTACTGAGTGTCGTCGCGTTCGGCGCGGCGCTCGAGCGCCAGCTCCACGAGGCGGTCGATGAGATCGGCATACTTCAGGCCGGAGGCTTCCCACAGCTTGGGATACATGCTGATCGAGGTAAAGCCGGGCATGGTGTTGATCTCGTTCAGATAGAGGCGGCCGGGCTTGCCGGTGCGGCTTTCGGGCTCCAGCAGGAAGTCGACGCGCGCGAGGCCGGAACAGTCGCAGGCATGGAAGGCCGCGATGGCCATCTCGCGCACCTCTTTCGCCTGCGCCTTGCTGAGCTTCGCGGGGATGACCGGGATGGATGCGTCGCTCTCGTACTTGGCTTCGTAGTCGTAGAACTCTTTCGCGGGAATGATCTCGCCGACGACGGAGGCCCTGGGATCATCGTTGCCGAGGACGGCGACCTCCAGCTCGCGGGCGCGCTCGGCTGGTTTGCTTTTCGCAGCTTTGCCGCCGACGCCCTGCTCGATGATGATCTTGCGATCGTAGCTGGCGGCGAGCACGATGGCGGGGGCGAGCTCGGAGCGGTCGTGGACCTTCGAGATGCCGACCGAGGAGCCGAGGTTCGCCGGCTTGACGAAGAGCGGGTAGCGGAGATTGGCTTCGATCTCCGCGATGGCCTTGCGCGGCGCTTTGTGCCAGGCGCCACGCAGGAGCGTGATGTGCTCGACGATGGGAAGACCGGCGGCGGCGAAGAGCCGCTTCATCACGTCCTTGTCCATGCCGGCGGCGGAGCCGAGAACGCCGGAGCCGACGTAGGCCTTGCCGGCGAGTTCGAAGAGTCCCTGGATGGTGCCGTCTTCGCCGAAGGTGCCATGCAATACGGGGAAGAGGACATCGACGCCGAGCGCTTCGGCCTGGCCCTGGTCCTTGCCAGGTTTGGAGGGAACAAGCAGCGAGCCGGTGGCGTGAGCTGCGGGCACCAGAGCGTGCTGACTGGGCGCGCGTCCTTTGGTGGCGGCAGTCGCTGCTGTGCCGCCGGCGAGCATCCATTTCGCTTCCTCACCGAGAGACCAGCGGCCGGTCTTCGCGATGCCGATAGGAACGACCTCGTATTTCTTCTTATCGATAGCGGCCAGCACGGAGGCGGCGGAGCGGAGCGAGACTTCGTGCTCGCCCGAGCGGCCGCCAAAGACGATCCCGACGCGGAGTTTGCGGGGCATAGGAGGACAGTCTA
>DASQRJ010000213.1:0-5597 GCA_035642955.1 Acidobacteriaceae bacterium | reverse complement strand
GTGTGTGAGCGCGGCGAGGTCGCCACCCTGCGCGGCGACCATCTGCTCGAAATGATGCAGGGCGGAACCGTCCGTGAGCAGGCTTTCAGCGCGCGTGCGGCCCTTCTCGGCAGTGTTGCTGACGCCGGTGAGGAAGAGCATCCAGCCTGCAATCACCAGCGAGAGTTCGCGAAGGTCGTCGGTGTTCGCGTCACGCGCCCCGCGGAGAAGCGCGAGCGACTCGAGGATTTCGACGGAGTTTCCGGCGAAACGTCCCAGAGGCTGTGACATATCGGTGAGGACGGCGGCGGTTCGGGTTCCGGAAGCCTCGCCTATCTCCACCATGAGGCGCGCCAGGAACCGGGAAACGGCCGGGTCGGGGAGAAAGGCGCCGGAGCCGGTCTTGACGTCGAGCACGAGCGCATCGAGGCCCGCGGCGAGCTTCTTGCTCATGATGGAGGCGCAGATAAGGTAGGGGCTTTCGACCGCGCCGATGTGATCGCGCAGCGAGTAGAGGCGGCGGTCCGCGGGAACCAGGTCGGCAGACTGACCGACGATGCAGCAGCCGGCCTGGTCCAGCACGGACTGCATCTCGGCAACGGAAAGCGTGGTGCGATAACCGGGAATGCTTTCCAGCTTGTCCAAAGTGCCGCCGGTATGGCCCAGCGCGCGTCCGCTGAGCATGGGAACACGGAGGCCGGCCGCCGCTGCAATCGGTGCAACGAGGAAGGAGGTCTTGTCACCGACGCCGCCGGTGGAATGCTTGTCGACGGTAGGGCGCGCGACGCCGCCGTTCGCTGGAGTGCGCAGATTGAGCTGCACGCCGGAGGCACGCATGGCCTGGGTGAGCGACTGAACTTCCGCCGGTTCCATCCCGCGAAGGAAGGTGGCCATAAGAAATGCGCTGAGCTGCGCGTCGTTGATAGAGTCGTCCGCAGCACCGCGCGCGATGTAAAGAATCTCCTCCGCGGTAAGGGCGTTGCCATCCCGCTTGCGGCGGATGATGCTGCCGGTGTCGAGCGGCTGGGAAGATTCCGTGGCGTTATTCGGCATGTGTGAGATCGAAGCGGAGCGGGAAGAGCTCGGCGAGTGTGTGGGTTTGGATTGTGCCGTCGAAGGGAAAGACCACGAGGCCAGGGGGAGGCATGAACTCTGCCAGTACCTGACGGCAGGCGCCGCAAGGCGCGCTGGCCGCGTTGTTGAGGTTGGCGACAGCAACCGCGTGGATGCGCGACTTCGGGCCGTGTTCGGCGATGGCGCGCGCGACCGCAGACCGTTCCGCACAGATGGAGAGGCTGTAGGAGGCATTTTCGACGTTGGCCCCAGTCACCATCGCGCCACCTTCCAGAAGCAGTGCTGCACCGACGCGGAAGCCAGAGTAGGGTGCGTAGGCATGATGTGCGGCCTGTTCGGCTGCGGCGAGCAGCTCGTCTTGCTGTGCGGCCGAGATCGCTATGGTCGAAGGTGGCATCTATTCGAGGCTACTGAGCGGGAGACTTGCTTGCAACTGCCGTACTGCAGCCCGTGCGCGGTTGAGCAACAGTTGGCACCTTTGCCGTGCGTTCAAGGGATGTGCTGCGAGGGTGTCATATCATGAAAACTCGTCCAGCTCACTGGAGTATGGAATTCCATTGAAGAATCAAGCCACAGGGCACAGGGGATGGCTCAATCTGATCTTGATTGCCGTTGCTTTGACGGCGATTGCCACCGTTACGGTCCCTTTGCTGTCTCACCGCATCCTGGCCTACTACGCGGATGATTTTTTTTATTATCTGCAGATTGCGCACAATCTGGTCCAGCATGGCAGGTCCACCTTCGACGGAACAACTCTCACGAATGGCTACCATCCGTTGTGGCTGCTGGTTGTCACGGCCTTCTATTTCTGTGGTGGCGACCGAGCGGTCTTCTTCGGCATAGCCGTGCTCACCGTGGCCGCCACGGTGTCCACCTATCTCATCGCTCAGAGGCTTTTACGCCGCTATTCGGTCGATCCTCTGATCGCTGCGTTCTGGGCGGCATGGGTGGCCCTGTTCGCTCTATCGATGGATCGCACCGGCATGGAAATCATCCTTACGGTTCCGCTGTTGCTGGCATTTGTGCTGTTCGTCGCGGACGGAAGCTACCTGCGAACGCCGGGAGGCGCGGTAAGGGCGGGAGTTCTGGCAGCGGCGGTCATCCTGTCGCGACTGGATACCGTTCTGTTGCTGGTCCTTTATTTCGTTGCGCTGATGGTGAGCGAGTATCGCTCGTCGGTGTTGCGACGCGTGCCGTGGATTTGTATTGGATTGATACCCGTTTTTGTTTACGCGATATCCAACCTCTGGTTCTTCGGCGCCCTCGGCCCGGTTTCGAGCAGTGCGAAGCATCTCCAGCCGGAGTACGTCTTCAGTGCGAAGACGCTGGAAACGTTGTTTTACCCGCTGGGCCTGGTAGCTATGGCGTTCCTGATTCCTGCGATGTTGGTGATCGTCGCCGGGCTTGCCTATGCACTGACGCACCGCCGGCAGTCCGCGCTTTTCTGGGCGATGCTGGCGTTCACTCCGTTGTACCTGGCAGTGTTGTCATTCTCAAGCGACTGGGGCCTCTGGATCTGGTATCGCTACCCATTCATTGTGTCGAGCATGGCGGCCCTGCTGCTGTTGCGTGACGCGCTGGCGAGATTGTCATGGGCAAAGTATCTCTTTGCGGCCGCCGCTTTTCTCCTCTGTGCGATGTTTTGTATGGGACTGCGCAAACCACCCATGAACGGGCAGATTCTGAACCTGGCCATTGAGCTTAAGGATTTTTCGGCGACGCATCCCGGGATCTATGGAATGGGCGATGCGGCGGGGACGCCGGCGGTAGTGATGGGACAGCCCATCGTGCAGCTCGAAGGGCTGGTGATGGACAAAAAATTCCTCAATAACATTCGCGAAAGACGGAATCTACTGGATGTGCTGAAGGAGTACGGCGTTCGCTATTACATCTCGACCAACGCTGTTGCTTCGGGCAATGGGTATTTCGATCTGAGTGAGCCAAAGGTCGCGGGGCCGCGTTCGCCGCACATGCGTGCGACCCTCTGCCGAGCGCCGGTGAAGTATTTTGAATCTGGAGAATATGCAGTCTGGGTATTCGATCTGCAGTGACGACAATCTTGTTTAGGTGCGGATGCCAGGTTGCGATTCTTCTTCTTAAGAAGAAGAATCGCAGGCCTGTGCGCGTTTGAGCAGCAGATCACGTTCGCGGGCGTTGCGGGCGAGCGACGCGGCGCGCTCAAACTCGGCGCGTGCTTCCTGCAGCCGGCCAAGGCGAAAGAGCAGTTCCGCGCGCACGCTGGGGAGGCGATGATAGTTGGCGAGCGAGGGTTCCCCGGCGAGGCTGTAAGCCAACTCGAGGCCAACCGCGGGACCGAAGGCCATGGCGAGTGCGACGGCACGATTGAGTTCCACGATAGGTGTGGGTTGGCGTTGTGCGAGCTCCGTGTAAAGCGCGGCGATGCGCTGCCAGTCCGTCTCTTCTCCGGTACGCGCACGCGCGTGGCAGGCGGCGATGGCGGCTTGCAGCGTATAAGGGCCGGTCCCGCTGTTCTGCCTGGAGCTGAGCTGCTGGGCGCGATCGAGTGCAGCGAGACCGCGGCCGATGAGCAGCTGGTCCCAGCGTCCGCGGTCCTGGTCCATGAGCAGGACCGGCTCACCGGCTGGCCCGAGACGTGCGGTTGAGCGCGAAGCCTGGATTTCCATCAGCGCGACCAGGCCGTGGACTTCCGGCTCCTCGGGCGCAAGGCCGGCGAGGATGCGGCCAAGACGCAATGCGTCTTCGCAGAGTGCGGGGCGCAGCCAATCTTCGCCCGCGGTGGCGGAGTAGCCCTCGTTGAAGATGAGATAAATCACTTCCAGGACCGAGGAAAGTCGTGCGGAGCGGTCCAGGCCGGTGGGAACTTCGAAGGGCACGTGCGCTTCGGCGAGCGTGCGTTTGGCGCGCACGATGCGCTGCGCGATGGTGGGCTCCGGCGTGAGAAACGCGCGCGCAATCTCCGGCGTGGTGAGGCCGCCGAGCAGGCGCAGTGTCAGGGCCACGCGCGATTCCGGCGAAATCACAGGATGGCAGGAGATAAAGACGAGGCGGAGAAGATCGTCTTCGATATCGCCATCGGCCGATGCGGCGAGCGCCGTGGCGAAGTCGGCGAAGGAGCGCTGCTGCTGCTCCTCCAACTCGCGAGCCAGTTCTTCGTGCTTGCGTTCAAGCCGCGTATTGCGGCGCAGCAGATCGATGGCGCGATGCTTGGCCGCAACCATCAGCCACGCGCCGGGATTTTGCGGCACGCCGGACTCCGGCCATTGCTCGAGTGCGGCAACCAGCGCATCCTGCGCCAACTCTTCGGCAATCCCGACATCGCGCACGATGCGCGTGAGGCCCGCGATGACGCGCGCGGACTCCATGCGCCAGACCGCGTCGATGGTGCGGTCAATCTGACTGCGGTCCATGTCAGCGGAGGCCATCCCCGGTTTCGCCGCCTGTGGTTTCACGTTCTGCGCTCCCACAGCATGGATCAGACCATCTTTCGCGGTGCTGATGCAAACGCAAGGGCGCTGTTCTATTCGTCGAGCGGTTCGAGCACGGGACGGATCTCGAATTCAGCCTCCGTGCTTGGACCACACAGCGTCGGGCAGCGCTTCATCCAGGCGATCGCTTCTTCTTTCGAAGCGACTTCCAGGACGTTGATGCCCGCGATCAGTTCGTTGGTCTCGGTAAAGGGACCATCGACGGTGCGAAACTCGCCATTGGACATGCGGAGACGCGTGGCAGTGGCACTGGGCTGGAGGCGCTCCACGGCGACGAGAACGCCCGCCTTGCGCATCTCGTCGTCGTATCGCAGCATGGCCGCTATCAGTTCTGGATCAGGCGCAGCCGACTCCATCCACTTCTCGGTTTTACGCAGAACTACGAATCGCAATGTGGTACCTCCTCGCAGGCAGTTATTTTCGCAGCGGCAGCAGGGCGAGCAAATGGGGGTCGCGCAGGCAGACGGGGAAGAAGCCACGCTCTTCCCTGTCTATTTCGGCTTTCTCGTGCGTTTCGTTTTGAGTTCGGTGAAGACTTCGGACTCCTGCACGTCGGGGGGAAAGTCGGTCATATCCAATATCTGGCGGATCTCGATGGTTTCGTTCGGCGAGGCGGGGCAGCGGGAGGCCCACTGGATTGCCTCTTCTTTGGACTTCACCTGGATCATCCAGAAGCCGCCGAGCACCTCTGTGGCTTCGGCGAAGGGGCCGTCCGTGACTTTTGGCGTGCCGTCGGCGAAGCTGACGCGCGAGCCCATGGAGGGCGGATGCAGCCCTTCCAGCGCGAGCAGCACGCCGGCCTTCTGCAGCTCTTCGTTGTACTTCATCATGTTCGCGATGGCCTTGGTATCAGGCAGGGTGCCGGGCTTGGCCTGCTCGTAGCCCTTGGGAATCATCAGCATCATGAATCGCATGTCAGTCTCTCCTGGGACCGTTTTTTGTAGAAAGGATCTAGCGTTCGACGTGAACGGTGAGGGCTTCTTCGCCGGTGCATGTCTGGGCGGAGTCCATGAGGGGGCGGATCGTCACATAGCCTTCGCCTGCAACCTTAAGAAAGTTCTTTGCCGACTCAATGGC
>DASQRJ010000212.1:0-5649 GCA_035642955.1 Acidobacteriaceae bacterium | reverse complement strand
CCTCTATTTTACGAGACGCGCAGGATTAGCGCAGAGGATGCTTCAACCATGCTTTGCGGCGGTGACCAACTGATGGAAGCGATCGGGATGGGTGGCCAGCGAAGCGGAATAGGCTGCCGCCTGCATCCACTGAAAGAGCAGCTGATCCTTCGGCGAGAGACCGAACAAGGGCTCCGACTGGGCCGGTGAATCCGCCGGACGCCCATGGTCCCAATCCCTGGTGAGTGCCTCTGCGAGAGTGCGATCCCGCTCGGCGATGCTCGCAATCAATAGATCCGTGGTGGCCCGCTCCATCGGCTGCGCGGCGATGTGCTCGATGAGGACCGCCTCACGCCAGAAGACGGACTCCAGATAGACGACAGAGAGCGCAAAGGCTTGGAAGTCGGAGAGATTCTTGAGCACCGACGCTTCCAATGGAACGAGCAGGCTGCGAAGTCCGGTAAAGGGATTTGGGCGGGGAGAGCTATCGCGCAGCACGGCTGTCAGTTGTGCATCGCTGCTCCAAGGAATGCGCAAGGGAACGCCCATCCAGGAGGAGGTCTCGCGATCCTGCTGGTAAGGAGCGAGATCGTAGATCAACCGAAATGCTTCGTCCCAGGTTGCGTTCCAGCTTGCCTGGTAGTGCTTTTCGACAAAGCGGCGAAACCCGGAGGTCTGTGCGGTCGCCGTTCCCTGATGGAAGGCGACCGCTGCGTAGGCAAATCCATCCCAGATCGAATTCTGAAGATAGCGGCTCGGTATCCAGTTGGTCAGGATGACGCCTAATGAAGCGGGGTCGCTCGATCCCAGGTAGGCCTCGGTGTAGGAGTCGATGTTGCTCAATTGTTCGCTGCCGGCTCGCGGTCCCCACTTGTAATTGATCAGGGCCGGAGCACCGATGCCACGGGAGCCATTGGCGCGAATCTTCAGATAGACGTCATGAACCCGGGCGGAGCTGTTCTCCGAATAGTTCCAGTCCATGATGACGATGTTCTTGTTCAGTTGACCGAGGATCTCCGGCTCTTTGTGCAGGACAAAGTCGCCCCACACGATCCACTGTTTCCCCAGGCCTTCCGATATGCGGTGGAGCGAGTTGAGATACTCCGCCCAGATCTGAGCGCGCGTCTTTGCCGCAAGCGCCTTGCGCGACAGCGCGGAGCCTCCCCAGTTGACTTCGTCGCAGCCGCCATGGAGATAGGTGGAGGGGAAGATCGCGGCGACTTCCCGATACAGCTTTTCAAATAACGGCAGAGTTTCCGGGCTCACTGGAATGACGCCGGTAAATTCGGACGTGCCTTGCGTGCTGCCATCGAAGAGGTGAGCGTACGCCGGGGAGCGGGTGATGTAGCCGGTGTGTCCGAAGGATTCCAGTTCCGGAATCAGATCGACGCCGTGCTTTTTCGCGAACTCCGCAAGGTCCTTCAACTCTTCAGGAGTAAACGCGTCTTTATGAATCACAAGATCGGGGACGGACTGGAAGCGCAAGGCGCTGCCCTGGTCATCGGCCAGACGGAACTGAAGCGCATTCAGGTCCCAGTCTGCGCAAAACTCAATCACCCGCCGGTAATAGTCGATCGATTCGGGAAGACGGCCTGCGTCCACCATGAGGCCGCGCATGGTTTCCCGGCCGGCACTCGTGCCCGGCATCGATTCGCCGATGCCGCGAAGAGATGCTCCCGCGGCAACGCCGGTGAGCGTAAGGCCAGCCCCGAGAAGGAACTCTCTGCGATTCCTGTTCTTCATGCCCGGCAGTCGCTCCGCTGCGATCTTCACTGCGATCTTCCGCTGCGATCTTCAAGGTACGGCGGAATTGTTTCACATCCTCGGCCATGCGCCGGGTGCGCGCTTGAAATACGGTTGCGCGGATTTGCAACGTAGGCCTGGTTTCGGCATCCCGTAAGCTAGAGCTATGTGCGCGAAGAAGATCGAGATGGAGGAGCAGGCCGCGGCACGGCGTCACAGCGCGGTGCGTTTCGATGTGGTGGTGATCGGGGCGGGTCCGACGGGATTGGCCTGCGCCATCGAAACGGAGCGGCGGGGCATGCGGACGGTGCTGGTGGACAAGGGCTGCCTGTGCAACTCGCTGTTTCACTATCCGTCGAACATGACCTTCTTTACCACGCCCGAGCTGCTGGAGATCGGCGACATCCCGTTCGCCAGCCCTAACCAGAAGCCGGCGCGCGATGAAGCGCTGGAGTACTACCGCAAGGTGGCCGAGCATTACCGGCTCGACGTGCGCCAGTACGAGACGGTGCTGCGCGTCGAGGGGAGCGACGACGAGTTTCGCGTACGCGTGCAGGACCGTTTTGGACGCGAGCAGAGTTATGTGACGCGGAAGATCGTAGTGGCGACCGGCTACTACGACCTGCCGAATTACCTGAAGATCCCGGGCGAGGCGCTGCCCAAGGTGATGCATTACTACAACGCGCCGCACCCCTACTTCGACTCCGACGTGGTGGTGATTGGGGGGAAGAATTCGGCGGCGATTGCTGCGCTGGATCTGTGGCGGCACGGCGCGCGGGTGACGCTGGTGCACCGCGGGCCAAAGATGCACCATCATGTGAAGTACTGGATCCTGCCCGACATTGAAAACCGCATCAAGGCCGGGGAGGTGGAGGCGTATTTCGACTCGCGCGTGACCGCAATCCGCGAGGACAGCGTGGAGCTGGAGACGCCGACGGGGCCGAAGACGCTGCGCAACGATTTCGTCTTCGCGTTGACCGGGTACCACCCCGACTTCGATCTACTGGAATCGCTCGGTGTGCGGATGGACAACAAGGACCGGTGCCCGGAGTGCGATCCGGAGAGCCTGGAGAGCAACGTTCCCGGGATTTACCTGGCAGGAGTGATCGTGGCCGGCTCGCGAACCAATGAGATTTTCATCGAAAATGGCCGCTTCCACGGACGACAGATCGCCGCCGACATCGCGGCTAAGCTGGAAGAGGCGGCTGTGCCCACATTGCGCGACGAGTGAGGGCGCCGGGCTCCTGGCCGCAACCAGTGTCGATCCGCGCGGAATGGTTTTCACCGGAAGCGATGGCTTGGTACCCTGATAGGCAACCGATCTCGATGTCCGTAGACTAGAGCATTTTCCCTGCAGGTATGGAGCGGCCAACGGAAGCTCGGTATGGCTTTTGGTTAAGGAAAAGCCACACCGAGAGACTCTCCGCTGCCTCACGGCATCAGGGAAAATGCTCTAGAACGAATCTTCCTTCCATGCGAAGGTCGGGCGGGCCCCTCGGGAAGTTTTTGCGTCATATGGGTGTGTCATTCGTCCTCTTCCGATTCCGAGAGAGATGCGGCTCACTCCACCCTCCGGAAGGAAGGGATACGGATGTCCTGGTTCCGTTACCGCACGATCCGCAGCCAACTGACGATCGGCTTCATTGTTCTGGAGCTGTTGTTCACCGTCTGCTTCTCGCTGCTGATTCTGCTGACCGAGTCCCGTGAGATCCATGCGCGAGCGGAGCGCCGCATCGACCAGCAGGTGAACCTGCTGGCGACCATGGCGACCGATGCCATCGTGGACAAGGAGAATCACCGGCTGTTGCCGATGGCCCAGGCGCTCGAAATGAGCACGTCGGTACATTTTGTCCGGCTCACCGATCCGCTTGGAGCGCCACTGTTGCCCAACAGCGGACACATCGAAACCACTCCGCTGACCGCGACGGAGCGCAAGGAACTGCCGCCTCCGGGCCTGCAGTTGGAGCGGACCGATATCTTCAAGAATGAGGAAGGCAATCGCGAGGCTGTCCATCCCATCGACTACGGCGAGGAACTGCTGGGTTATGCATGGGTAGCGGAGAATCCTACACCGGAAAGGGAAGAGGTGGGCTCGCTGGTGCGCGTCACGGTGCTGGCCGGCGCGTTGGGTGCGCTGGGATGCCTGCTGGCCTCGGCTTTGCTGGCCCGCTCGATTACGCGCCCGCTGCACATTGTGATGAGTGCAACGCGGCGGCTGATTCGCGATCCGGAGACCAAGGAAGGCTTTCCGCTGGAGGTGCCGGAGACCAATGAAGCCGGAGAGCTGGCGCACGCCTTCAATCTGCTGGTGCTGTCGATGGAGGAGCAGCGTTCCGGCCTGAATGACACCCTGGCCCTGCTGGACTCCATGCTGGCGCACGCTCCGATCGGCTTTGCTTTTCTGGATCGGCAGGGGCGATTCATCCGGGTGAATAACTTTCTGGCTACCAGCATGGGCATCGAGCTGACCCGGTTCCTCGGCCACACCGCGGGTGAGCTCTTCAGCCCGGCGGAGGCCGCAACTCTGGAACCCAGGCTGGCGATGATCTTTGCCGGAGCGCAGCCGGTCGATACCTTCGAGCTGCAGATGGCCGGCGCCATGGGTGACACGCGACAGTGGCTGGTGAACCTGTATCCGGTGAAGAGCGGGCAAGCGGTGCGCTGGGTGGGCGCGGTGATGATCGATACGACAGAGCGCCGCCGCTCCGAGGACACGCTGCGCCGTACGGAGAAGCTGGCCGCCGCGGGACAATTGGCCGCGTCCATTGCGCATGAGATCAACAATCCGCTCGAAGCGGTGACCAACCTGCTGTTTCTGCTGCGGACCCAGGCGTCGCTGGATCATGAGGCGACGCGCTTCGCCGAAATGGCGCAACACGAGCTGGCGCGCGTCTCCGAGATCACGCAGCAGACCTTGCGTTTCTATCGGCCTTCCACCGCTCCGGCGGTGGCGAATGTCGGGGAGATCCTCAATTCGATCCTGACCCTGCACAGCGGCCGGATTCATACGCTGCGGGTGGAGGTGACACGCCGTTATGGCAACGATATCGATCTGTACTGCCTCTCCGGTGCGCTGCGGCAGGTCTTCGCCAACCTGATCACGAATGCGCTGGACGCGTTAAATGGCGGCGGCCAGTTGCTGATCCGGGCGGAACGCTCCCACTGCTGGAAGGATGGGCGGACGGGAGTGCGGGTGGTGGTGGCGGATTCCGGATCGGGCATAGCCCCGGAGGTACGTCTCCGGATCTTCGAGCCGTTCTTCACCACCAAGCTGGCCACGGGAACCGGGCTGGGGCTCTGGGTGACGCAGGACATCATGGAGAAGCACCACGGGAGCATCGTGGTGCGCAGCCGCTGCGAGGCGCCGGAGCGCGAGGCGTCGGGCACCGTCTTCATGCTGTTCTTCCCGGACCGCGGCGTGGAGCAGCCGGCGGCAGGGGCGGGTGAACCGAGCGCGGCCACGGAGATCCCGGCGCAGATGGCCTGACGCGACCCGCGGAACCTGGCCTATTGGCCGCGGCCGAAATGCAGATCCTTGACTGCGCGGTCCGACAAAGAGGCGGCCCCGCTCCGCTCAGGATGACAACGCATTTTTTGTGAGGCGAACTTCAGGGACACCGCTGCAGCGGCTGGCAGGAATGATTGGCCGGTCCGTCCCTGATTCGCTCCGGTGACGGTGGAATGGCGATGGGCGGCCGAGGTTGGCCGCCCATCGTTACTGCACCGGCGTTGTTGGCTACTTGTGTGCCCTGACGCTGTAGTTGATCTTGATCGGGTTCATGGTGCGGTAGCGCACACGCAATCCGCCGACCGTGGCGGGCTGCGAGCGCGGGGTGCGGGTCCGGTTGATGAAGACCATCAGCGCTGCTTCGGAGGGGTTGTCCTGGCTCTGGGTAACCCCGACGCCGAAGAAGGCGGGGTCGTTCA
>DASQRJ010000211.1:0-3123 GCA_035642955.1 Acidobacteriaceae bacterium | reverse complement strand
CATGCGGTAGATGCGCGCGGAATCGAGCAGGCGCTGCATGTGCTCCGGCAGACGGAAGATGGCCGCGCCGGCGGCCTGCTTATAGCAGCGGATGCCTTCGAAGACCGATGAGCCGTAGTGCAGCACGTGGCTCATGACGTGTACCTGCGCCTTCTCCCAGGGGATCAGTTTTCCGTTGTGCCAGATATTGGCCGTGGTCTGGATCGGCATGCACACTCCTTGTTGGCGCCCGCGATGAGGTTCTGCTTCGATTATAGAGGCGCGGGGCTATCTATTCGTCGCGCAGCGCCTCGACCGGCGGAATCAGGGAGGCGCGCCACGCAGGAATGTAGGAAGCCGCCGCGCCGATGATGCAAAGCGTGAGCAGGACACCGGCGTATGTCCATACATCCGAGATGGTGACGTCGTAGAGAAAGCCGGAGAGCAGCCGGCCGCTCAGCGCGGAGAGCACGAGGCCCGCGGCCAGACCGATCGCGATCATCGCCGCGCCCTGGCGCAGCACCATCTGCAGCACGGAGGCGCGCGGCGCGCCCAGGGCGAGACGGATGCCGATCTCGCGCCGGCGGTAGCCGACCAGCTGCGCCAGAACTCCGTAGAGGCCGGTGATCACCATCAGGGCGGCAAGCGCGGCGAAGGCTCCGGTGATGTAAAGGCCCAGACGGTTGGTGAAGTCGCTCTTGTTCACCGTCTCGCTCAGGGTTTCGAAGTTGTCGAGCGCGTAGTCGGGCGCCTGCTCGCGGAAGACCGAGCGCGCAATGGGAGCGACGGCGACATCGCTGCGTGTCTTCACCAGCACGTTGACGATGGTATTCAGCAGAGCGGGATAGAAGAGTGAGGCAGTAGGGATCTGCTGAGAGGGAAGGTAGAGCATCAGCCCTGCCGGTTTCCCGATGGCCGTGTCCTTCTGGTCCGCCAGTACACCGACGATGGTGTAGGGCTTGATCATGCCAGTGTCCTTGCCGCCAAGATCGATCTGGTGGCCCAGCGGGTCGCGGTTTCCGAAGACTTTCTTTGCCACCGCCTGGTTGATAACGATGACATAGGGTGCAGAAGCCGTGTCGCTCTCGCTGATCATGCGGCCGCGCAGCACCGGCGTGCCCAGCAGATGTGCATAATCCGGGCTGACCGCGGACATGCGCGTCACCTCATAGTTGTGCGCATCGTCCTTTGGCTCGCCCAAGATGCGAAAGTTCGATCCTATGTCGATGCCGGAGAGCGGCGGCGCTGTGATGAGGGCCGCATCTTCGACGCCCGGGGCATGGCGCAGACGGTCGAGCACCGGAGTGTACGCAGTGACGGCGACCGATACCGGGGCGTTCGTCGTATCCGCGGAGACGGCCATGCCGGAGAAGCCGGAAGCATCGGGCGGCATGACAGTGAAGCCGGTGATGCGTTCGGTGGTGAAGCCCAGGTCAGTGTGCTGCAGGTTCCAGAGGGTGTGGAAGAGCAGTCCGGTAGCGATGAGCAGCAGGGTGGAGAGCGCGACCTCGCCGATCACCAGCACATGCGTGAGCCGGTTCGAGACGCTGCGCGTGCCCAGGCCGCGCGACGCCGTTTGCAGAGCGCGCTGGGGATGCGTGCGCGCGACCAGCACCGCCGGGAGTATCGACGAAAGCAGCGTGGTGATGGTCGCGACTGCGGCGAGGACCAGGATGACGGTCCAGTCGAGCGTGATCGCCTGTGCGCGCGGGATGGTGTCCGCCGGCAGGGCACGGATGCCCCTGAGCATGAGCCAGGCGAGCGCGATGCCGAAAGTGCATCCGAGAGCCGACAGCAGTCCGCCCTCCACCAGCATGCCGCGGATCAGGCGGCTGCGCGGTGCTCCCAGGGCGGAGCGCACGGCAAACTCCTGCCGGCGGCCGAGGCAGCGGGCGATCATCAGATTCGCGACATTGGCGCAGGCGATGAGCAGCACCATTCCGAGAGCGGCGACCAGGCCGAGGAAAACCGGACGCACCTGGCCGGTGACTGTCTCCAGATAGGAGATCGCATGGAATTCAATGTCGCCGGCCGATGACTTCGGATTTGCTGCGCGAATGCTGCGCGCGGTGCGGTCCAGTTCCGCCTGCGCCTGCGCAAGAGTGATCTTCGGCTTGAGCTGTCCCAGGATGTAATCGAAGTGATAGCCGCGTTCATTCAGCATGAGGGGCGTGGGCTGCATGGGCAGCCAGATTCCCTTGCCGACAACGGACCCCATCATCTCAGGAAAGCGGAAGGCGGCCGGCATCACGCCTACCACGGTGCGCGCCTGATTGTTCACCCGGATGGTCTGGCCGACGATGGCTGGATTCGCATGAAATGTCTCGCGCCACAGTCCTTCGGAGAGCAGGACGACCTTGGGACCATTTGCTTCCCCTTCTTCCTTCGTAAAGGTGCGGCCCAGCAGCGGCTGCGTCCCAAGGATGGAGAAGAGGTTCGGGCTGACGTTTGGCGATACCACCGAGGTCGGCGTTACATTTCCCTGCGCGACGGTCGAAGCGGGCGAGGCGACCGTCGCATTGCTTTCGACCACGCCGATATCTTCCGAATAAATGGCGATATCGGAGAAGGAATGCGTGGCCTGGTTGCGGATATCCTGATAGTTCAGCCACGAGGTCTGCGTGGGCCGGGAGTCATTTCTGGGATTAATCAGAACCAGGCGGCCCGCGTCAGCGTAGGGAAGCGGCCGCAGCAGCACATCTTCAGCAACGGTGAACATCGCCGTGTTGGCCCCGATGGCCAGCGCCAGGGTGACGATCGCCAGCGCCGCGAAGCCCGGCGCATGACGAAGCTGACGAACTGCCCCACGCACATCCTGCAACAGACCGGACATTCCTACCCCCAAAGACAGCATCCAGAGACAGCATACGGAACCAATCTTCTGTTGCTCATCTGTTTGCACATCTGTTGCACGCCGGAGACCGCCCGAATGCCAGCAATGCTGCGGTATTCGGCGCAAAGCGAAGAATGGCATGTCCGCCCCCGGCCAAACGGTGTCCAAAAGCGGACATAGAGGCGTCGATAAAAGCTTGTTGTGGAGCGGAGCCGGATATCGGCGACAATGTCGCCTGACGAGACCAAGCGGTCCGGTTGGAACGGGGCGGTCCGGTTGGCTGGGAGCACGGCATGATCTTTGGTCCCGCA
>DASQRJ010000210.1:0-7383 GCA_035642955.1 Acidobacteriaceae bacterium | reverse complement strand
GTCGGAAGGCAAGCTCACCTTCACCTCTCCGAAGGCGGAGGAAGACAGCAAGACTGACATGGTCTTCGAAGGCAAGCTCACCGGCAAAAACCTCACCGGCACGGTCAACGGACCCGACGGGACCACCTGGCATTGGGTGGGCAACCCGGCGCCCGCGCTGATCTATACCCGCACGCCAAATTGGGGCAAGCCGGTCACCCTCTTCGATGGGAAGGACCTCGCCGGCTGGCATCCCGACAAGCCAGGCCCGCCCGAGTGGACCGTCGAGAACGGCGCCATCGTCAGCCCTGGCCACGGTCATGAGCTCATCAACGATCACAAATTCCAGGACTTCAAACTCCACCTCGAGTTCAACTGCGGCAAAGACGCGAACAGCGGAGTCTATCTGCGCGGCCGGTACGAAGTGCAGATCGAAACAGAGTCTGAAGCCGAGCCACCGAGCCACCACACCGGCGGCGTCTACGGCTTCCTCGCGCCCAACCCGGAGCAGCCGCGCACACCGGATCTCTGGCAGACCTTCGACATCACGCTCATCGGCCGAAAAGTCACCGTGGTGCTGAATGGCACGACCGTCATCGACGATCAGGAGATCCCCGGCCTCACCGGCGGCGCGCTCGACAGCCATGAAGCCATGCCCGGTCCGATCTATCTGCAGGGCAGCGAAAAGGGTCACGTTGCATTTCGTAACATTGTGGTCACGCCTGCGCTTTAGCCCAGTCCCACGTCACGCAGAGGCGCGCGCCTCTGCGCACAACTCGCGGCAGAGATGCTCGCGCGACTCTCCGGCGCGGACTCCGATTCATTCCGCTTCGCCTCGTACGTCGTGAAAAGCGGTCAGGGCCTGCTGAACACCTAAGCGGTCTGCGGGGAAAAAATGAACAAGACGGCAATCGGCGCGGTGGACATCGGTGGCACCAAGATCGCCGTCGGCGTGGTCGATGGCTGCGGACGCGTGCTCTCCCGTCAACAAGCTCCCACGCAAACTGCGGGCGCGTGGCCGCAAGCGCTTCCACGTATCGTCGGGATGCTGCGTCAGGCGGCGGTGGAGGCCGATGTAATCGTCGCCGGCATCGGCATTGGTTCGACCGGCCCGGTGAACCCGCTTCAGGGAAAATTCGAAAATCTCGACACCATCCCGCAATGGAGCGGCGCATCGCCGGTCGACGATCTCGCACGCGCATTCAACGTTTCGGTCGCCATGGAGAATGATGCCGACGCAGGCGCTCTCGCGGAGGCAAGTTGGGGTGCTGGTCGAAACAAGACCCGTCTTATCTATGTCACCATCGGCACAGGCATCGGCGGTGGGATCATTCTTGACGGTCATCTCTACCGCGGCGTCGACGGGGCTCATCCTGAGGTTGCGCACCAGGTCATCGAAGCGAATGGCGTTCCCTGCTCCTGTGGACTGCGTGGATGCTGGGAAGCGCTGGCGGCCGGGCCCGGCATGGCGCAGTGGATGGAATCGCAGCCGGAATACACCGGGCCTCCCGGACTGACTGCGAAGCGCATCTACGAACACGCGATGGCTGGCGATCCGCTTGCCGTCCGCGCTGTCGAACGCGAGACCTTCTATCTCGGCATTGGGCTGGCCAATCTCGTCAATCTCTTCACTCCGGATGCCATCATCCTCGGCGGCAGCGTCATGAAGAGCGCGGGCGCTTTTCTCGGTGACATCCGCAAAGTCATGCAGCAAGGTTGCCGCTTCGTTCCCCTCGAGAAAGTGGAGCTGAGCCTCGCCTCACTCGGGGATGACGCGAACCTCATCGGCGCGGCGCGCGTCTGGCATCATCGTTTCGCACCCGAGCGTTAAGAGAGGACGGCTATGGCACGGAACCGATCCCTGGTGGGACTCATCTTCCTCGTGTTCTTTGTTATCTCTCTGCTCAGCAACATTCTCGGGCCGATCGTGCCCGATATCATCCGAACTTTCTCCGTCAACCTCGGCGCCGCCGGTCTCCTGGTCTTTGCATTCTTCATCGCGTACGGCGTGATGTCCATTCCCGCTGGATTCCTCGTCGAGCGCTATTCAGAGAAACTCGTCATGATATGCGCCTTCGTCGGCGCCATGCTGGGCTCGATCACTTTCGCGCTCCACCCCACCTACAAGATGGCATTTGTTTCGCTCTTCGTCATCGGCGTCGGTATGGCGATGCTTCAGGTGGCCATCAATCCGCTGCTTCGCGTCTTCGGCGGTGAAGAACACTTCGCGCTCAATGAGACCGTCGCACAGCTCATCTTTGGATCCGCGTCGTTCCTCAGCCCCTGGATCTACTCCTATCTCGTGGTCAATCTTCCAGAAGGCACGCAGCGGACGAATCCGCTTCTCGCCATGCTTCGGCGCGTCACGCCAGCCAATCTCCCTTGGGTCTCGTTGTATTGGATCTTCGCCGCCGTCGCCGCCGTCATGGTCGTCGTCCTCTCGCTCTCACGCTTTCCCGCGGTCCAGCACACTGCGGAGGAGCAGCCCGGCAGCCTCGACATCTACAAGGGCCTCATCCGGCGTCGCCTGGTCTGGCTCTACTTTCTGGCCATCTTCGCCTATGTGGGTTGCGAGCAAGGAACTGCCAACTGGATATCGCAATTCCTAAGTCACTATCATGGATACGATCCGCATACGGCCGGTGCCCGCGCCGTCTCCTGGTTCTGGGGACTCATGACGGCAGGTTGCTTCGCGGGAGCCTTCCTGCTGCGTATCTTTGACAGCCGTCATCTCCTGATTGGAGCCGCCACCGGCGCGTTGCTCATGCTCTCGCTCGGTCTCTTTGCGCCCGCTTCGGTCTCTATGGTCGCACTGCCGCTCGTCGGCCTCTTCGCATCTGTCATGTGGCCTATCCTTATCTCGCTCGCGCTCAACTCGGTCGCGGAGCACCACGGTTCCTTCACCGGTATCCTCGCAACGGGAATCATGGGCGGCGCCATCGTCACTGTCCTCATCGGGCGCATCGGCGATCATCTCGGTCTGCGCCTGGGCATGGCGCTGCTCTATCTCACCTTCGGCTATATCTGGAGCGTCGGCTTCTGGTCGAAGCCGCTCATCAACAACGCCACCATCGGTGGCCAGGACAAAGATTTCCGCGGCAGAGCATTTTCGGTAATACTGTGAAGCGCCGAGAGGCATTCCGTGTGGCTTTTCCTTAACCAAAAGCCGCCAGAGCGGTCGCTGGACGGTCTACTCCTATATCTAGCGTGTCACCGCTCCGACCGTAGCAACGCCGGAGTGGTACAGGAAGATTCCGCCAATCACCAGCAGCCACAGCCACAGCGCGAAGCGTAAGGGTCGCTTCGGAATGCTTCCCGCCATCAACGTGCCGACCATGGCGCCGGCTACGCCTCCGGCAACAAGATGCGCCAGCAACGCCACATCGATTGGACCCGAGAACCAGTGCACCCCGCTTCCAATCGATGAGGTGAGAAATCCGAACGCAATATCCGTGCCCACCACCTGCGCCGGTGCCAGCGGCGTCAGCGACAGCAGCGCGGCGCTGCCGAGAGCACCCGCGCCCGCCGATGAAAAGCCGACCTCGGCGCCCACCGGCAGCATGAGCCATGGCAGCAGGTGCGCGCGGTTGCGCGGTTCCGTACGCTGCGGGGTCTGGCGGAAGGAGAAGAAAATCTGCCACAGCGCTGTGAAAACGAGCACAACACCCAGTGTGCCATTCACCAGCCGATTTGCTCCGGCGTTGAGAAAACGATGCAGCAGCAATGACCCCGCCAGCACACCGGGCACACCGCCCAGCAGCATGTACCCAAGCGTGCGCCACGACACCTGCTTCCGCAAGATCTGCGTCGGCACCAGCACCAGCTTCACCGCCGCCGCAAACATCAGCCCGACACTTACCGCTATCCCGGCCGGCACGCCAAGCACCAGGATCAGCAGCGGCGTGGTGATGGTGCCGGCGCCGACGCCGGTGAGCGCGATGAAGACGGCGATGATGAACCCGATCAGGTATTCCACGCTTCAAATCTCCGATAGCTGCCTTGCGCGCTTACTTCGCCGCCTCGATGTGAATGCCGCACTCCACCTTGCGTCCCGCCCAACGGCCCGAACGCGCATCCCCGGGATCGAGCGGAAGCGATGTGCACGGCTCGCAGCCGATCGATGAGTAGCCGCGCGCATACAAGGGCAGCAGTGGAATACCAAGATCCTCGCACGCATGCCAAACATCGGCAGTGGTGAATTCCGCCAGCGGGCTCAACTTCAGCACCTGCTTGCCACCCGGCAGCGTGAACAACGCCGATTCCTCCAGCGCCGCACGCGTCTTCGCCTGCTCCCGTCGCAATCCCGTGATCCAGACCTTGTACTTCGCCACCGCGCGAAACAACGGCTCAACCTTGCGTTCTGCGCAGCAACGGTCCGGGCTCGACTGGTACAGCAGCCCATGCTGCGCCTCCTGCTCGGCCACTGTTGTGAGCGGCAGCAGATTGATCAGACGTACGCTCCACTCGCGCGCAATACGGTCGCGATATGCATATGTCTCCGCAAAGTGATAGCCGGTATCCAGGAACAGAGTTGGCAGTTCCGGACGCAGGTCGAGCGCCAGCTTCAGCAGCAGCACATCCTCCGCCTGAAAGCTGCACGTAAGGCACACGTCGTCCCGGCCCGGTGCCTCCGCAAACGCCTGTTGCAGTTGCATCCGCACGCGCGTCACCTTCGTGTCCAGTGGAGCGGATAGAGCACTCATCGCACACGCTCCTCGTCCAGCCCACGATGCAGCACCTTGGCTTGTCGCAGCATCTCCAGCAGGCGAACGACGGCCTGCGCTGTCTCCTCGCCAGATACGAACTCTTCCTGCGCACTGCCAATGCGAAGCGAGATCGTATCGCTGGTCTCTTGAACTGCCAGCACCAGCGCGCCCGCATCGGCAAGCACTCCCAGCGTCATCGGATCATCATTCGGCGGCCGCACGACGAATGCTCCCGCCAGCAGCAGCGTGCGTTCCAGCGCATGTGCAACCGCGGCTGGAGCGTTCAGCTGCAGCACAGCGCCCGTATGTCCCCATCGCCGCGCGCGCTCCTGCGGCGTCACCGGAGCTGCCGTCGCAGCGCCGGCAGCCTCCGTCAACACTTCGCGGACCATCCCCGCGCCCACGGTAGCATTCGTCTCCACATCGATGAGGACAAAGGCGCCCAGCGTTCGATTGTCGCTGTATCGCTCCAGCGCAATGGGCCTTCTGGTCACAATCTCAGCCACGCCAATGCCATTCATCTCCAGGACAGCGGCTGCTTCGTTCGTCGATTGCTCGAGGTTCACCCGGTGCCGCAGCCGCACTTCCGCCGGCACGGTCTGGCTCGCATGTTTCAACAGGTACCGGCGCGCAGCGTCGAGCGGTTGCGCATCCATCCACACCAGTGACGCCGCAAATCGCCGCGCCACCTGCGCCTCTTCGCCCGCGCGTGTCAGCAAATCGCCGCGGCTGATGTCCAGCTCATCTTCCAGCGTCACCGTGACCGATAGCGGCGCATGCGCCATTGCCAGATCGCCATCGTAGGTGACAATGCGCTCGACTCTCGAACTTCTGCCTGACGGCAGAACGCTCACGCGATCCCCAACCCGGATCGCACCGGACGCAATCTGCCCCGCAAATCCGCGGAAGCTCTGATGGGGCCGGATCACCCGCTGCACCGGCAGCCGGAATGCCGCCGCTTCGCGATGTGTCGTCGTCGGAATTGACTCGAGCAACTCCAACAAAGAAGGCCCGTGGTACCACGGCGTCTCTTCCGAAGTGCGCACCACATTGACGCCCAGCAGCGCACTCACCGGGATGAAGTAAACTTCGGGCGCATAACCGGACTCTGCCGTGGCATATCGAACAAAATCTTCGAACTCCGATTGAATGGAAGCGAAGATGGCCGCGTCATAGCCCACAAGATCCATCTTGTTCACGGCTACGACAATCTGTCGCACGCCCAGCAGCGCCGCAATATATGCATGCCGGCGCGACTGCGGCAGCACGCCCTTGCGCGCGTCCACCAGCACGATCGCCGCATCGGCGGTCGAAGCTCCGGTCGCCATGTTGCGTGTGTACTGCTCGTGTCCCGGCGTGTCGGCGATGATGAACTTGCGTTGCGGCGTGGAGAAGTAGCGATAGGCGACGTCGATCGTGATCCCTTGTTCGCGTTCTGCACGCAGGCCGTCGGTCAGCAAAGCAAAGTCGAGATGCGGGCCAGCCGTTCCCTTATTTCGGATCGCAAGCACCTGGTCGTCATACACGCTCTGCGTGTCGTACAGCAGCCGGCCAATCAACGTCGATTTCCCGTCGTCGACCGAGCCCGCTGTCGAAAAGCGCAACAGATCCTTTTCGCGCTCGTGCGCCAGAAACGCATCGATGGAGAACTCTGCCTCTGCGGTATGCACCGGTACATCGGGTCGAGCCAACGTGCAAGCCATTAGAAGTAGCCCTCCCGCTTCTTGATCTCCATGGAGCCTTCCTGGTCGTGGTCGATCGCCCGATTGGCCCGCTCCGACGACCGGAAGGAAAGCAGCTCGGCGATGATCTTCGGTAGCGTGTCGGCATCGGAGCGGATCGCCCCGGTGCACGGGCTGCATCCCAGTGAACGCAGCCGGCTGCGTACCATCTGCGGCTCTTCTCCCAGCCGAGCGACAAACGCCTGCTCCACCGGCAGCAGCGCATCGCCCCGCACATACATCGGCCGCGGCTTTGCGAAGTACAAATCGACGATGGGGATCTCTTCCTCGTGGATGTACTGCCACACATCCATCTCCGTCCAGTTGGAAAGCGGAAACACGCGGATGCTGTCGCCTGGGTGAATGCGCGAGTTATAGAGATTCCATAACTCCGGCCGCTGGTTCTTGGGGTCCCACTGTCCCGCGCTGTCGCGAAAGGAAAAGATGCGCTCCTTCGCTCGCGACTTTTCTTCATCGCGCCGCGCACCGCCGAAGGCAGCGTCGAAGCCGTAATGTTTCAGCGCATCCAGCAGCGCCTGGGTCTTCAGCAGCCCGCAGCAGCGCTTCGTATCCAGTACGACAGGATTGGTGCCCGCGGCAATCGCAGGCTCATTCCGCCACACCAGCAGCTCCGCGCCGATGGAGCGTGCCATCGCATCGCGGAACGCCAGCATCTCCGCGAACTTGAATCCGGTATCGATGTGCAGCAGCGGGAAGGGAATCGGTCCGGGAAAGAAGGCCTTCTGCGCCAGCCGCAGCATCACCGAAGAGTCCTTGCCGATGGAGTACAGCATCACCGGCCGCTCGAACTCCGATGCCACCTCGCGCAGAATATGGATGCTCTCCGCCTCCAGCAGGCGCAGGTGACTCAGCCGATGCGATTGCGGCGGGGGCGGCGACAGATACGTCGGGCTACTCTCGGTTACCAGCATTGCGGGACCTCGGTGGGGTGCCTGGTGAATGCTGATTGCCGGGAA
>DASQRJ010000209.1:0-2927 GCA_035642955.1 Acidobacteriaceae bacterium | reverse complement strand
CCGTGAGGACGTCGAGCGCGGAGAAGGGTTCATCCATGAAGAGGACTTCGGGTTCGACCACGAGCGCGCGGGCGAAGCCAACACGCTGCCGCATGCCGCCGGAGAGCTCTTTGGGGAAGGCGGCCTCGAAGCCGTCGAGACCGACGGTGTCGATAATTTTGAGACTGCGCTCGCGGCGCTCTTCGGCGTTCATCCCACGCGCCTTGAGCGGCGCTTCGACGTTTTCAAGGACGGTGAGCCACGGAAAGAGCGCGAAGCTCTGGAAGACGATCGAGACGTTGGGATTCGCGCGCGCGATGGGTGCCCCGTGCCAGTAGACCTCGCCGGCGGACGGCTTGGTAAGGCCGGTGAGCATACGCAGCAGCGTCGATTTGCCGGAGCCCGAGGGTCCGAGCAGCGCGACGATTTCGCCGGGAACGATGGACAGGTCCGTAGGCGCGATGACCTGGATGCGGTTTTCGCTAGGCTGCGCGTAGTATTTCTCGACCTTTTCGGCGCGAATGATCGTGTCGTTCGTATCGGTCATAAAAGCATCCAAAGCGCGAAATGTTCCGGGTTCGACTGAGCGGGGCAGTTCGACCCCGGTTGCCGCAATTCCGGCAAGCAATCTGCGTGAGCACAGGCACCGTACGGTACCGGACAGTTCTGTCTAATGTATGCGTTGTCTGTTTGCGGGGAGATGAAGCATCTCCTCACCGGAAGCGTATCATCTACGAGATAGAGCATTTTCCCTTCAGCTGTAGACCGGCCGATTGGCCGCTGTGCCTCTTCCGCGAAGAAGGGTCATGGCGGGTTCGCTCCGCGGCTTCAGCGCCAGGGAAGTGTTCGGGAACGGTTTTTGCGCTGGGAGCCAACTTCCTGCGATAAAGCGGGTTGAGGCAGAAAGTGGCTGAGCGGCCAGCGCCGCAAGCAAAAGGGAGCGAATGTCCGAATTCCAAGGAAAGCCGAAAGTCCTGGTAGCCGATGACGAACGTGTGATCGCCGATACCCTGTCCATCATCCTGAACCAACATGGCTTTGAGGCAACGGCAGTCTATAGCGGCGAAAAGGCGGTAGAAACAGCGAAGACGCTCAAGCCGGATATGCTCATCTCTGATGTGATCATGACGGACATGAACGGCATCGATGCGGCGATCAAGATTCGCGGGATGCTGCCGGCCTGCAAGATCTTGCTTTTCTCCGGCCAGGCGGCGACCGCCGACCTGCTCGATCGCGCCCGGACGCAGGGGCATGAATTCGAGATTCTGGCCAAGCCGGTGCATCCGCAGGATCTGCTGGCGCGGCTGCGGAGTTAGTTCGTGAAACTGCGATAACACACTGCAATCGAATGAGCACGGATGCCTGGCTTTTCGCCGGGCGTCTGCTTTTTGAGATAGGAAGTGAAGCAGGCGATGGCAGAGTCGTGCCGACCGGCATCTCCCGCGCTCAGGATTTGCAAAGCGCGCGAAGGCGCAATGGGCAGGCTCCGAATCCGAACACCCTTAAGGGTGCGCTAAGCGGAGCAGCCGCATTCTGGCCTGGAAGAGAATCGGGAGACTCAAAGTTCCCGCCGGCCTTCGAGCGCGCGGGTCATGGTGACTTCATCCGCGTATTCGATATCGCTACCTGCGGGAACGCCGGTGGCGATGCGCGTGACGCGCACGGGATAGGGCTTGAGCAGATCGGCCAGCAGTGAGGCGGTCGCTTCGCCCTCGAGCGTGGGGCTGGTGGCGAGGATGGCCTCGTCGATCTCTCCCCGTTCGGCGCGTGCGGTGAGCGAGTCGGTACGCAGATGCTCCGGTCCGACGCCGTGCAGCGGAGAGAGCGTGCCATGCAGCACGTGATAGACGCCGTTGTAGTGGGTGCGCTCGATCACGGTGATGCTGGTGGGCTCTTCGACCACGCAGACCTGCCGCTGGTTGCGCGTGGGGCTGGCGCAGTAGACGCAGGGATCGACATCCGTGATGTTGTTGCAGATGGAGCAGAGGCGCAGCTTCGCCTTCAGCTCGCGAACAGCGTCGGAGAGCGCGTCTGCGTCGGCCACGCTGGAACGCAGGATGTGGAAGGCAAGGCGCTGCGCACTTTTGGCGCCGATGCCGGGAAGTTTGCGCAGCTCCTCAATGAGGCGCGCCATGGGCTCTGCGAAGCGTGACATGAGTGCGAGCTAAAAGCCGGGCAGGTTGAGGCCGCCCAACATGCCGGAGAGGCCGGATTGCAGGCTCTCGTCGGCGCGGCGGCCGGCTTCGTTGAGGGCGGCGACGATCAGGTCTTCGAGCATCTCGATGTCGGCTGTGCCTGAAGTATTAGAAATCAGGCCAGCGGCCGCGTTGGGATCGATCTTGAGGGAGAGCACCTGCTTCTTGCCGTTCATCTTCACGGTGACCGCGCCTCCGCCGGAGGTGGCTTCCACAACCGTGCTGGCGAGGCGCTGCTCCATCTGCTGCTGCATCTCCTGCGCCTGGCCCAGCATTTTCTGAATGTCTTGCGGGTTCAATCGATGTCCTTTCCTATGGCTTGCCCCGAAGGTCTTTTACGACTTGCCCCGAAGGTCAAGGATGCTGCGCACCTCGGCGCGGAAGATCTCCTGCGCCTGCTTCACCAGTGGATTCTCAAGCGCGTGGGATTGGATGCTGCCCTTGGCGGCGTGCGGCGCGGGCGGTGCGGGGGAAGCGGAGCCATCGCCCGGCAACACGACGAGCTTCACATTGCTGCCCGCCTGCTGCAGCGCGGTGCGGGCAATGCGCTCCGCCTCGGGATTCATGGTGAGCGAGAGCATGGTTTTCTTCACTGCCACTGAGACCGTGATGTTGTTGTCATTGACTGTCCACTGCCCGCCGCGGAGAAGGGCACTCGCTGTTTCGTGTCCCTTGTCGTGCAGCGCCTCGGTCACGGCATCGCGCAGCTTGTCTGTGATGGTGACAAATTCTCCGGACGCGGGCGGCTCGGGC
>DASQRJ010000208.1:0-5494 GCA_035642955.1 Acidobacteriaceae bacterium | reverse complement strand
GGCGATGGTGTGCCTGTATGTGCAGTTCTTTGGCAGCCAGAAAGATGGCAGCCGGGATCGACGGATGCTGGTGGCGGTGGCGCTGTTGGGCGTCACCGGACTGGATATCGTGCCGAATGCAATCTTCTTCCTGGCGGCGAGACGCTTCAATGCGAGCAGCGAATGGTGGAATGAGCCGGTGCTGTCCTGGGTGAACTCCGTGCTCTGGCAGCCGCATTCGGTCGCGGCGATGGTGGCCTGTGCAACCGGGCTGCTGGTGGCATGGGATGGTGGGAGGCGGCCGGAGCTCTGGGCAAGACTCGGTTGCGCCGCAGTATGCGGCGCTGCGTTTGCGAGTGCGTTTGGTCTGTCGATTTATGTTGCGGCGGTTTTCGGCGTGTTTCTGGCTGCCTGGGTGGTCACGCTTCTGTTGCGCGGACGCCGTCGCGAGGCAATGGTGCATTGCATTGCCGGGATACTTGCGTTGCTACTGGCCAGCCGATATCTGGTTGAGGTCTTCGGAGGCGGAGCCGGTGGCGGCAAGGCGCCCCTCAGCTTCGCTGTCCGATCGTTCTTTTTTGCCGAGACGCTTGCGGGGTCGTTATGGCCGGGGCCGCACTGGCACCTGATTCTGGCGGACGCGTTTACGTTGCCGCTGAATTACTTTCTCGAGTTGGGATTCTTCTTCGTTGTCGGTATCCAGCAATGGAAGAGAATCCGCCAACGCGGAAGGTGGACCGATGAAGATGCCTTTGGCGTTGTGCTGCTGGCCACCGGTCTCATCATCTGTTCGTTCTTCCGCTCCAACACCATTGCCAACAACGACCTTGGCTGGCGCAGCATCATCCTCGCGCAGTTCGTGTTGCTGATATGGGCCGCAGAGTTATGGGAAGACGGCTTATTCCCGGCAACGAAGCGATGGCGGAGCGTCGCCGGCGTGTTGCTGATCCTGGGCGCGTTGCCGGCTTTTTACGACGTGACCATGCTGCGAATCTATCCAGTGCTGTCCGATGATCTTGAGATTCCGAGATATCACTGGCTGGCTCCGGACCATAAGCTGGGCGAGCGGACGTACGCACTGCGACAGACCTATGAACGGTTGGACGCGCTGCTGCCCAAGCGCGCGATCGTGCAACAGAATCCGAATGCCGTGCCGGAGGATTTGTTCTACGGACTGTATGCGGACCGGCAGACGGCGGCGGAGGGAGTTATGTGCGGCACTGTATTCGGAGGGCCGCAGGCGCTATGTCCGGCGATACTTATGCCGATCAACGCACTCTTTTCGTCGTCCGCCCACCTGAGTTATGCGCAGGTCGAAGGCGTCTGCCGCCAGCTATCGATCGACGCGGTGGTGGTGAAGGATACCGATCCGGTTTGGAGCGACAGGGACTCGTGGGTTTGGACGGCGGAGCCCGCGGTGGGAGGTGCGTACTCACGCGCGTTTCTTTGCGGGGCGGAATCGCACTAGAGGGTGCTGGCTTGGTCTCTCTCGTTTCTTTTGTGGGTCGGCCGCTTTTGCCCAGAGCGGCCTTGACGATGCAATTGGTAACCGACATGAAACCATGACGACATTCTCCCCGGATTCGTTGGCGTGCAATCGGACCATCCCGATTGGCGCATCAGACGGGGTTGGAACCGAGTCCGGTATCGACCGATGGTGGTGGAGGGTTGCCGGTTGGCGATCCAAGTTTGTCGAAGCCACACGATGAACAGAATCGCCCGATCTCTCCTGGCTGCCCGCACCGGGGGCACGGCGAGACGAGTGGCCGGCGCAGCGCGAAGTAGAAAAGAAATCCAAGCAGGTTGGGCACCAGGGCGGCGATGAGCGTCCAGAGAATGGGCGGCATGGCGCGTCGTCCGGCGTCTGCGTAGACGTAGCCCAGACAAAGAAGCCAGATGGCGGCGAGAGTGCCGATGAGCAGGCCCATGCCCATGCCAATGAGTCCATTGAGCGCGGGGGGCGCGGTAGGACAGTGAACTGGTCTTGTCGCGATCCCGACGACGACTCCGATAAGCACCGCACAGCAGAGGATGGCGCAGGCGGCGATGCGAACCGCTTTCGGCACAGCAGTCAAAAAGTAATGGACTTTCACAGGAGACTTCCTTTCGCGTTCGCCGCCCGGGCATGGAGCAGGAGCAGCACCGGCAAGAACAGGGAGAAGCAGAGCGAGGGGAGAATCCACAAAGCGACGACGCCGGTTTGCATTTGAGCGGGCTCCAGGTGGAGGAGAGCGGCGAGCGGACTGCCCATGTGCAATGCACCCAAGGAGCCGGTGATGGTGAGCAGCAGAGCGATGATGCTGACCATGACGATGCGCCGGCGGCCGGGCTGCGCGGCCTGCAATTGCTGTGCGCGGAGCGTGAGGGCCGCGTGGACCCTTGCCTGCAGTCCGGCGTCCGCAGCGAAGGAAAAACCGCTGAGACTGACGATGGCGCGTCGACTGTCGCTCGCATACTTCCGGCAGTCGGCACACGCGATGAGGTGCTTCCGGAGCCCCTGCTGCTCCTCAGCCGAAGCCTCGCCCACGAGAGATTTGTCGATGATCTGGCACATTGCCTGGTGCGGATCCGATTGGTGAAGGTCAGTCGGCATGCTCGTCTCCCTCCATTTGCGCTCGCAAGGTTGCGAGGCCTCGGTAGATGCGTGAGGAAACTGTGGTGAGGGGAACGCCCATGACGGCGGAGATCTCCTGTAACGACAGCTCTTCCTGAAAGCGGAGCACGAGTGCTTCGCGATAGATGGGCTCCAAGGTCTGAAGCGTGTGCGCGATGCGGTGCGCCTCCTCCGTCCGAGCCGCTAATTCGAACGGCGACGGATCGCTGGAGGCGAGGGACGGCGATTCGTCCTTCTTAGAGTCGTCGCTGGAGTTCGAAGCGGAATCCAGACTGACGACGCGGCGCTTGCGCAGATGGTCGACGGTGAGGTTGCGCGCGATGGTGAAGAGCCAAGGCTCGAAGCGGGAGCGGCCGTCGTAGGAGCGACCTCGCTCCAGAACGCGCAGCCAGGTTTCCTGCACCAGATCGTCGACGACGGCATCGCGGCGCCCAAGCAGGTAGATGAGATAGCGGACGAGGCGGAACTGATACTGGTCGACCAGCTCGTGCAGCAGGGCTACGTCTCTTTGGCGAAGGCCGCGTGCGATCCGCTGCGTATCGGTGGTCAAAGCGTCCGCCAATGTCTCGCACTCCAGCATACGAGGGGTATACGGATGACGCGTCGAAAATTACGCACAGGGCAAAATGTACGGGTTGACGGATTGCCGGAGGCTCAAGATCTGGCGAAAAGCGCGGAGGCGATCTCCTCCCATTCGGCGTCGAGGGGCAGTTGGCACTGCGCCTTGCCGGTCCACGTTGCATACCTGCTGACGCGTGGATTGGTTTCCGCTGACGAGCGAACTGGAATGTTCGCGTCTTACAAGTCCATCGCTTTGCTGGCAACGACTGATTTTGTTCTCTCGATGAAATCGGCCAGCGGCATCGAGCCCTGGTCGCCTTTGCCTCTGACTCTTACGCTGACGGCGCCGGCTTCCTGCTCCTTGTCGCCGAAGACCAGGATGTAGGGGATCTTCTGCATGGTTAAGTCGCGGATTTTGGCGTTCATCTTTTCGTTGCGGCTGTCCATCTCCACGCGGAGGCCGGCGGCTCTTAATTGCTGCTGGAGTTGTTTGCCATAGTCGTTGTGACGTTCCGCGATGGGCACCAGGCCGACCTGTATGGGTGCGAGCCAGAGCGGGAAGTTTCCTGCGTAGTGCTCGATGAGATAGGAGACCATGCGCTCCATGGTGCTGATGATGGCGCGGTGGATCATGACGGGCCGGTGCTGCTTGCCGTCGGCGGCGGTATAGACCAGACCGAACTGGCTGGGCAGATGGAAATCGACCTGGATGGTGGAGTAGGTCTCTTCGTGTCCCATCACATCGGCGAGCTGGATATCGAGCTTGGGGCCGTAGAAGGCGGCGTCGCCGGGGCTCTCGCGGTAAGGCAGTCCGAGAGAGTCGAGGGCTTCGCGGAGAACGCGCTCGCCGAGCTCCCACATCTCGTCGTTGTCGACGTACTTCTCCTTGTTCGCGGGATCGCGCAGAGAAAGGCGGTAGCTGTAGCGCGTGATGCCGAGATCGCGATAGGTGCGCTCGACCAGCCGCATCACGTTGGAGAACTCCTCCTTGATCTGGTCGGGGGTGCAGAAGATGTGCGCGTCGTTGAGCGTCATGCAGCGGACGCGGCTGAGGCCGCTCAATGCTCCAGAGCGCTCGTAGCGATACATGGTGCCGAGCTCGGCGAGACGCAGCGGCAGTTCGCGATAGCTGTGGAGCTTCGACTCGTAGATCAGGATGTGATGCGGGCAGTTCATGGGGCGGAGGACGAGCTGCTCGGTCTTCAGATCCATGGGCGGAAACATGTCTTCGTGGTAGTGCGCCCAATGGCCGGAGCGGACGTAGAGATCGACCTTGGCGAGCGCCGGCGAGTAGACGTGATCGTAGCCGTCTTCGCGCTCGAGCTGGAGAATGTATTCCTCGAGCAGGCGGCGAATGGTGGCGCCTTTGGGAAGCCAGAGCGGCAGGCCCGCGCCTACGTCTTCACTGTTGGTGAAGAGCTCAAGCTCTTTGCCGAGCCGGCGATGATCCCGCCGCTTCGCCTCTTCGAGCAGAGCGAGATATTCGTCCAGATCTTTTCGAGAGAAGAAGGCGGTGCCGTAGATGCGCTGGAGCTGCGGGTTCTTCTCGTCGCCGAGCCAGTAGGCTCCGGAGAGACTCATCACCTTGAAGGCTTTGACGCGGCCAGTGGAGGGCACGTGCGGGCCGCGGCAGAAGTCGACGAAGCTGCCGTTGCGGTAGAGCGAGATTTCGTCGCCGGGTTTGGTGAAGCGCTCGATGAAGTGGACCTTCATGAAGTCGCCTTCGGCGCGGTAGTCGGCGAGCCCCTTTTCCCGCGGCTCGTACTCGCGGACAAAAGGTTCATCACGCTGCACCACCTCGGCCATCTTCAGCTCGATGGCGGAGAGATCGTCGGCGGTGAAGGGCGTGGGGCGATAGAAGTCGTAGAAGTAGCCGGCGTCGGTGGCCGGACCGTGGCCGAGCTTGGTCTCCGGGAAGAGTTCGAGGACGGCGGTAGCCATGACGTGCGCGGCGGAGTGGCGCACTACCTGCAGCGCATCGGCGTCCTTTTCGGTGAGGAGCTGGAGATGGACATCTTCGGTGAGTGGCGCGCGGAGATCGACGAGTCGCTCAGCGGAGGCGTCGGGCGCGGCGTACATGGATCGCTCCCCGGGCTCGGATTTCTCATCGCCTGGAACCGGGCCGGGCAGCGACTCTTTGCGCGCGGACTGCGAAGCGTTCACAGGGCGAACGCGCGCGACGATAGCGGCAGCGGCAAGTCGCGGCGAGATCGACATCGCGACATCATGGGCTGTCGAGCCGGGGGGAAGCTGTTTGATGGAGCCGTCGGGCAGGTGGATCTGGATCTGACTGGAGTCGGACATGGTCGTTATTAAGGATAGGGGAGGCGCGCGGGCGCG
>DASQRJ010000207.1:0-2797 GCA_035642955.1 Acidobacteriaceae bacterium | reverse complement strand
AACCCGCCGGTGACCTCGCCCTACATCCCTTGGATCAAACTGAAGCCGCGCGTGAGTCCAGCCGCGGCGGATGCCGCGCTCACCTCCTTAGTCAGTGTCTTCGCCAAGCAGACGCCGGGACACTTTCCGCAGAGATGGCATCTCCAGCTCCAGCCCATCATCGTCCCGTTCCAGCAGAATACCGGTCGCACCCTCATGCTTCTGCTTGCCGGTGTTCTCCTTCTGCTCATCATCGGCTGCGCCAATTGCTCCATTCTCCTCCTCGCCCGTGGCCGCGCGCGCTGGCATGAGCTCGCCATCCGCAGTGCGATCGGCGCCAGTCGCTGGCGCATCGTGCGCCAGTTGCTCGTTGAAGCCATCGTCATCTCTTTCACTGGATCCATTCTCGGCGTGGCCACATCCTATTGGCTCGCGAAGCTGCCCATGCAGTTGTCCCCGGATTCCTTTCCGCAGGAGTCCGTCATCCGCATCAACCTTCCCATCCTCGCGTTCTCCGTCGCGCTCGCACTGCTCTGCGGCATCCTCTTCGGTCTTGTCCCCGCATTGCGTCTCTCGCGTCACGATCCCGCACGTATGCTCCCCGGCAGGCAGGTTGGCGTTGTCGCGGCTCCCGCAAAGCATCGCTGGAGCGTTCTCATCGCCGCGCAGGTCGCGCTCACGCTTCTGCTCATGGCCACCGCCGGCACCGCCATCCGCAGCTTTCTTCAGCTCACCGAGCTTCCGGTTGGCTACAATCCCGATCACGTCATCCAGGTCGGCATCGTGCTGCCCTTCCACAACGCGCAGCGATGGGGCGCCATCCAGTCGCGCGAAGCTCGGACCGCATACCTCGACCAGATCCAGCAGAAGATCGCCTCCGTGCCCGGTGTCCGCAGCGCCTCCATCGGGCCGCCGCCGCCCTATAGCGGACAGCAGATGACCATCGATGTCTCTGGTAGCAGCGATCGGGAAACACAGGAGGCCCGCGTTCATTTCGTCAGCCCGGAGTATTTCGCGACTCTCCAGATCCCGCTACGCCGCGGCCGCATCTGGGATGCAACCGAAAATGCGCGCGGCGATTTCGTTGCCGTGGTCAACCAGAGCTTTGCCCGTCGCTACTGGACGAAGGCTGACCCGCTCGGCCGCCAGCTTCGCATCACCGGCATGCACACGGTCGGCCCTCTTGATGCCATCTCCGCGCAAAGCACGGGCTGGCGCAACGTCATCGGTGTCGTTGGTGATGCCCGCAACGACGGCGTCGACCGCCCCGTCGCTCCTGCCATCTACATCCCCTACACCGTGCTCATGGCTCCGTTCGATCAGTTCCTCATCCGCACCCAGGGCGAGTCGCTCGCCTATCTCCACACCATCCGCGCCGCCATCGCCACCGTTGCGCCCGATCAGCAGGTCGCCAACGGCGTCTTTACCCTCAACGAGGCCATCGAGCGCGACGCCCAATACAGCCGTCAGCGTCTCTTCTCTATACTGTTTGGCGTCTTCTCCGCCATGGCGCTCGCGCTGGCCTTGGTCGGCATCTTCAGCGTCGTCGCCTACAGCGTCGCGCAGCGTACCACGGAGTTTGGCGTCCGCCTCGCGCTCGGCGCGCCGCGCGCTCATGTCCTGTGGGTCGCCGCGCGCATCGCGCTCGTCAGCACTGCCATCGGCGTCGTTCTCGGCCTCGTCATCGACGCGTTCCTCGGAAAACTGCTCGCCGACTGGATGCACAGCGCCTTCGCCGCGGACAGCCTGCTCGCCGCCGCCGCGTTGCTCGCCCTCAGCGCAATGCTCGCCTGCGCAGTGCCCGCACGCCGTGCCACCAACGTCCCGCCCGCCGAAGCGCTGCGCTATGAATAAAGCGGGTCCCACTCAACCAGAGCGCGCGGCCGCCTTGTGCCGACGCCCCGGCTTCTAGATATCGAGCCGCTTTTGCATCATGCTGGTAATCGCTTGAACGGCTAAGATCAACTCAGGTACTGGAACGCATTCGCGGTCACTGTGCGCCGAGCGCATATCTCCAGGTCCAAATACGAGCACCTCGTCCGCGACGGCCGACCAGGCGCTGGCCTCAGAGCCGAATGCAATCGAAATGGCTGGTTGGCCGCTTATCCGTTCAACCATATTGACCAGAGGGCTGCCGGCGGACGTTTCAAAGCCTGCCTGCTGCCTGAGTATGTCCAGTGTTCCACGCAGGGCCGGATACTGTGTCTGCAGACGCTCCAGCATCGCGCGTATCGCAGTTGGAATGCGGTCCGGCGACAATCCCGGAATAGGTCTCCACTCTACGAGGAGATCGGCTCGTCCCGGAATGATGTTCTTTGCGGAACCTCCCTCAATCGTGCCCACATTCAGCGTCGTGAACGCAGGCTCGAAGAAGTTGTGCGTCTCCGTCGCGAGTTGCTGACTTAGCTCTTCGAGTGCAGAAATCAGACGCGCTGCAGCGTATATCGCGGACACACCTTGCGCAGGGAGGGCGCTGTGCGCCTCGCGTCCATGGATCGTGATACGAGCGAGGCAATAACCTTTTCCTGCGCGCGCAGCGCGTAGAGACGTCGGTTCACCGACAATAAGACGACGCGGCCTCAAGCTGTCGGCGGCGATCAACCGCTTCGATCCGATGCATCCGACCTCTTCATCTGCGGTTAATACGATCCGTAGGCCATCGATCCACCCCGCGTCATTCCATTCAGCAGCCGCCAGCAGACACGCGAGAAATCCCTTCACATCGCAGGCGCCGCAACCATGCAGCATTTGTCCTTGAAGAACCGGGTGCAGAGCCTGCGACCAATCTTTTGCGTAGGGAACTGTATCTGTATGGCAG
>DASQRJ010000206.1:0-4524 GCA_035642955.1 Acidobacteriaceae bacterium | reverse complement strand
TCCCATTAAGAACCACTGCTTGGCAATGGACTCGTAAAGGGGAGTGCATTGCTCGAAGGTATCCCTGTCTCCACCCCCAAGCAGTGTGATCGTTCCGGCCTCGACTGCCGGCGTTGATCCGGAGATTGCCAGATCGAGAAGCCTGACTCCCTGATTGGAAGCCTCCTTATGCATAAGCTGCGACAGTTGCGGCGAGATGGTGCTCATTTCGAGAACGATGGTGCCCGGCTTCGCCGCGGAAAAAACGCCCGCCCTGTCGCAATACACGGAGTTCACGGCTGCATCATTGGCGAGGCTGGAAAGAACCACATCCGAATCGGCCACAAGCTTCTCCATCGATGCCGCAATCGGTATGCCCTTTTGACTCATCGCTCTCGCCGGCTCCGGACTGCGGTTCCATGCCTGAACCTCCCAGCCTGATACGTGGAGGCGTTCTGTCAGACGGCTCCCCATCAGTCCAAGACCGATAAATCCAAGTTTGATTGTGCGTTTACTAAATGTGTTTGCCGACATGATGCTCATTGAACCTCCTCGTTGTTCATCAGCCAAACAAAGCACAGATAGAATAGACAACCTGCGCGTTGCGCTCCCTGATGCCGATTGTGATTTTTTGCTTTAGCGCGCGTCCTGCGCCAGCACCTGGTCGTAATAGTGCTCGTAAAGCGGGATGATGCGTGAGGCGCAGAAGTGGTCCTGAGCGGTTTGCCGAGCGGCAGCGCCCATCGCATCCAGCCGCGCAGGATCTTTCAACAGAGCAATTGCGCATTGCGACATGCTTTCCACATCGCCGACAGGAAAAAGGTAGCCGTTGATGCCGTTCTCGATCAACTCGGGCACCCCACCCACGCTGGTCGCAATCGCCGGGACGCGGCAGGCCATCGCTTCCAATGCCGCCAGACCGAAGGATTCGAGTTCGCTGGGCATCAGCATCAGGTCGGCAAGCGGGAGCAGCTCGCTGACGCTATCCTGCTTGCCGAGAAAGTGGATGTACTTGCAGATACCGAGGCTGGAGGCGAGCATCTCCGCCTGGGACCGGTCTGGACCGTCGCCCACCAAAAGCAGGTGTGCCGGGACCTCTTTCACGACGCGCGCGAAGATCTGAATGCAGTCGGTGACGCGCTTTACGGGGCGAAAATTGGAGAGATGGATCAGCAGTTTTTCGCCCTTGGCCGCCCAGGCGGCGCGTGCTTCGGCACGTTTGTCTGGATCCATGGGCAGGTAGACGTCGCAATTCACAAAATTCGGAATGGCTTCGATCGGCCGGGTGATCGAGAAGTCAGTGAGCGTCTTGTCGCGCAGATACTTCGAGATCGCGGTCACGCCATCGCTCTGCTCAATGCCGAAGCGCGTGATAGGCAGATAGGACCGGTCCATGCCGACCAGCGTCACGTCCGTGCCGTGCAGCGTGGTGATAAAAGGGAGGCGGCGCCCCTGAGCGGCACACATCTGGCGGGCCAGCAATGCGCTGATGGCGTGCGGGATGGCGTAATGCACATGCAGCAGGTCGAGATCGTAGTAAGTCGCCACCTCCGCCATGCGGGTGGAAAGAGCGAGCGAATAGGGAGCAAACTCGAAGAGCGGGTAGTTGGAAACCGGGACCTCGTGATAGAGGATGTCGCGCTCGCGGCCTCCCAGACGAAACGGCTGCGAGTAGGTGATGAAATGCACCTGGTGGCCTCGCGCAGCCAACTCGATGCCAAGCTCCGTGGCGACGACACCGCTGCCGCCGTAAGTGGGATAGCAGGTGATACCGATCTTCATGGGCGTTTCTCTGTACCTATTCTGTGAGAGATCCTTGGTTGGACGCGAACCGATGCCGCAACGATTCAGTCTGTGAACTCACCGTAGTGAATAAGGTCGATACGGGGCAGGTCGAGCGGCGGGTCCTCCAGCGCATGGAGCAGGGCGAGGCGTTCCGTCTCGCGGGTGGCTATGAGGCGGGTTCCGGCGCGATGCAGCGCAGCATCGACGTATCCCGGATGGCAGACGATCTCCCAGGTGCCGGGAGGCATGTTGTGCAGCAGGCGCAACACGTAGGCTGCGTCAAATGTCCCGGTAGCGAGCACGCCCAGAGCGCCATCTGTCGTGCGCAGCCCGGCAGCGCGCACAGCCCGCAGAAACTGTTCGCGGAAGAGCCGGAGTGTGCGGACCTGCAGGCGGCGGGTCCGTGGAGCTTTCTCGGTGAGGCGAAGCGACCAGTCCGGTTCGAAGGGGTTGCGGATGGCCGAGACGTCGCAAGCGCGCGCGGCCCGGATGAGTGGGCCGAGCACACGCGGGAACATGTGGGTGTGCTTGTGCGTGTCAATGTGGGTGACAGTGATGCCGGCGGACTGGACCTGGCGAATCTGTGCAATTGCTTCACGCTCGATCTCCTGGGAGGCAATGCGGCCGCCGAAGAGGTCCACTATGAACGTGGCGAGACTGGAGCGCAGGCGACCCTCGGGGGCGAGCGTGGGAAGCTCTGCCGGATCTAGCTCCGGCTGCCCGTCCACCAGTACGACGTGGCATCCAATTCCCAGGGATGTTTGCTTGAATGCGGCATGTGCCGCATCGCGAAAAGCGTCCCCGGTGGCCATCAGCGTTGCGGAAGGCAACACATCGGCGCTATTTAACTCCAGAATGGCGTGGTTCACGCCTTCCGTCAGTCCGAAATCATCGGCGTTGATGATGAGGCGGCGTTCCGCCTGAGGCGAGGTATCCACGCCACGAGTCTAGCAAGCGGCGACAACCGACGGGTGCTTCACGGCGAACGATTGACCCGGATGCAACGCTTCTTTAAACTCGGAAGAGCCTCACGCAACAGCGTCGATGGGCGGATAGCTCAGTTGGTTAGAGCGCCTGCCTTACAAGCAGGATGTCGGGGGTTCGAGTCCCTCTCTGCCCACCACTTTAGAATCAACAGTTTAGGGAAGATTTGGCCACCCGCAACAGTGTGCCTTTTCTGCGTTTGTTTCAGTTTGTTACCCACCTGGGTTCGAGCGCATATTGCAGACTGGCTGTTGCAGGAATCGTTGCAATTCAAGAAGTGACAAAGTAACCGTGACAGTAGCGTAGTTTTCTCAGCCCGGCTGTCGTCATCAAATGGTAGGAGTGCGCTCCGTTTCTCAGCAGACCCCTACTCCATGGAAAATTGTCTTATTCGAACGAGCTTCTCGGCTAACTGACACGTGATGCACCCAGCTACTTGGAGCGCCTGCTCTCGTATCTCAGGAACTGCGGTCGTTTCCCAGAGCGTCGCTTTCCGCAACGGACCGAGAGCGTAAAGGTCCGGCGACGATTCACCGGACGCCGCTATCACGCGACCGTCGTCGTCAGTATCGATTCCAATGCTGAGAGGGTCATAACTGGCCAGGCCTGTCTCCAGAAGTTTCTCGATGAATGGCTCCTGCACTCGATCGGAGGTTCCTGAACCTGTGCAGTTAATGATTCGGTTTGCCAATACGCTGACCCTTTCCCGGCCCCCTCGCAACAACACTGTGACATCAACTCTTTTATCCTGTGGTGTGGCTTCGATAATTCGTCCTGCACATACCCGCAAGCCTCCCGAAGTTATCAATCCTGAAATCGTCTGGCTCGTTGCCGGCGGTAGCCGATGCCGAGAGGCCTCCCAATACGCTCTCACATGACGTAAGAACCGCCGCCGTTCTCGGGTCGACCATTGTTTCCAAATGTCCGAAGTCCAAGGTCGGAGGGAATCAACGACGGATCGCCAATCCACGCCAGCTTGCGACACGAGGTCAATTTGGCGGCGCACTTCGCGAGTCGCCGATCCCACTGTAGTAAAAAGACCGGCATCCCATTCGGCCACCCATGGCGATGATGCGCAATGAGCTGCGGGGAGCTTTCCTCGTCTAGAAACCATCGTCACTGTGCCGCGAAAGCCCTTCGCCTGTAAGCCCAGCACCTGGTCTACCGCCGTCAATCCACTCCCTATGAGGAGAACCGTTCCATCAACAGGAATGCGGTCGATTGCGTGTTTATCCCACGCGTAATCAGCATAAAGATCCTTCGCGATTTTTATGCCTCGCAGCGGATCGCATGGACGGGCATTGCCGGTCGCCAAAACCGCGACAGTTGATCGCAAGCATGTTCCGTTCTCCAGAAGAATTCCGAACCCATCTTCCATCCGAGACAACGAAACCGCATTTCCCATTAGATACGTCAACTGGCAATGTGGATTGCTCTGCATCGCGCTTCGAAGACTATGCTCCAGGTATTCCCCATATAGACCCCGCGGAACAAATGTGTCTGGCGTGATGTTGGCGTTCTGCGACCCGATGATCCAGTCATTGAAGTGATCTAACTCACCGGCCAACGCGCTCATGTTCTTGACCCGCACATTTAACAGATGATCGGAACACTGCGTGTCATAGGCTACGCCCCTTCCGGGACGCGGTGAACGATCGACTACCACGATCGACAACGCGCTTTGGCATAGCCGCATCAGTTGTATGGACAGAGTCACACCTGAGCAGCTGCCACCGATAATCGCAACATCACAAGTAATGGTTCGCCTCATCGCGG
>DASQRJ010000205.1:0-2779 GCA_035642955.1 Acidobacteriaceae bacterium | reverse complement strand
CGCATCAGCCCGGCAATACTGCGCAGCAGCGACGTCTTGCCCGCGCCCGACGGCCCCACCAGCACGGCGAGCGATCCGCGAAGCGACGCCTCGGCATCCAGCGTCAGCCCGCTCTTCTGGCGTTCGCCTTCGCGATGCCCTCGCATGCCGTGATGAACCGCGAACGCCAGCCACGGGTCGGCATGCGAAGAATCGCCAACTGAAGGGTCGCCAAGCGAAGGATCGCCATGCGAGTGCATACCGCTCTCGGAAGCGATCCGCTGCGGCGCTTCTGTCTCACGCACCGCCGGTCTCTCCTCGCGCGCCGGGCCGCGCCACGCTGTACACCACCAGCAATGCCGCCAGCGAGATCGCCACCAGCGCCAGCGCCATATGGTTGGCGGCGGCATAGTTGCCATCCATCACCTGGTCATAGAGAGCGATGGAAAGCGTCCGCGTCACACCGGGAATCGACCCGCCCAGCATCAGCACCACGCCGAACTCACCCACCGTATGCGCGAAGCACAGCACCGCCGCTGCCAGGACAGATGCGCGCGCGCCCGGCAGAAGCACCCGCATCAGCACGCGTCCACGCGACGCTCCCAGCAGATCCGCGCTCTCCAGTTGTGCCGCATCCACCGAGCGGAAGCCGGCCAGCACCGGCTGCACCGCAAATGGGAGACTGTACAGAACGGAGCCGATCACCAGCCCCCAGAAGGTAAATGCGAGGGGATGGCCGACGATGCGTACCAGCAGCCTCCCCGGCATCGTCGCGGGTCCCAGCAGCACCAGCGGATAGAAGCCGAGCACGGTAGGCGGCAGCACTAAAGGAAGTCCCACCGCGGCCTCCAGCGCGCGCGCCACCCAACTCTGCGACCGCGCCAGCCACGCTGAAAGCACCAGCGCCAGCGGCAGCAGGATCGCCGTGGTCACGGCGGCCAGTTGCAATGTAAGGAGCAACGCTTGCAGATCCATGTCTTGCAAGACTAGAGCATTTTCGGTATGGGTGTAGACCGTCCAGCGACCGCTCTCGTGGCTTTTCGTGAAGGAAAAGCCACACCGACTGCCTCTCGGCGATTCACCGTATTACCGAGAACGCTCTAACGCGTTTCTGCCGTTGTCTGCTGTTTTCTGTCCTGGTCTGCGGTTGTCTGTCCCCCTACTTGGCCTTCTCCAGAGCCTTGGCGCCATCCAGATGCTTCTGCAGGGTGGGCAACGTCTGCTCCGCATACGACTTCAGGGCCGGATTTTGGGCGTCTGCCGCTTCCTTCTTGTAGATCGCGATCGCCTTGGTATGTCCTGCAACCATCTCCTGAACATAATGGTGATCGAAGGCCGCGCCCTTCAACTTCTCAAACGGGTCGATCATCGCCTTGTTGTGTGCGGCGTCGATCGCGCTCGGCATAGTCAGATTGGCCTGGTGCGCGATGCCGTACAGTTGGTTGAAGTCGTTGGTGTGATCGGTGACCAGCATCTGAGCGTAGTCCTTTACCGGCTGCGCGGACGCCACGGAACCCGCCATCTGTCCCAGGTTGGCTTCCACCATGTCGGTCTGAGCGGCAAAATCAACAAACTGCTGGTCACTCATCGCTGCTCCTGCCGCGGGTTTCTCCTTGGCCAGCGCGGGCATGGAGCACAGGGCAAGACAGCAAACGGCTGAAAGGATACGTTTCATCTGATTTTTCTCCTCCGGAGCGAAAGTCGATTCGCAGATAGTGAGATGCCGATGCACTCGCGACGCGTCTACGTAACACGCTTCGCGACGAACCGGCTCTCCCGGCCAGCGTACGCTTCCTGCGCCTTTCCGGCACGAATCGCCATCCCGCTACTCGGCCCGGAGCGCTTCCGTAGGGTTGATGGACGCGGCGCGCCGCGCCGGAAGATAACTGGCCAGGAAAGCCGCGGCGATGAGCACCAACGCCACGCTCAACAGCGTTTCCCCATCCCACCGGCTCACGCCGAAGAGCATACCGCGCAGAAGACGTGTGGCAGCGAGAGAGCACAGGGCTCCGCCAGCGATGCCGAAGGCCGCGAGCCACCCAGCCTCTTTCAGGATGAGCCGATAGATGGCCGAGCGCTGTGCTCCCAGCGCCATGCGCACCCCAATCTCACGCGTGCGCTGGCCCACGGCGTAGGAGGTGACCCCGTAGAGTCCTACCGTTCCCAGCAGCAGCGCGAGCCCTGCAAACCCGGCAACAACCCACGCCGCCGAGCGATGAAGGTACGCCGATTGGGAATGGTTGATCCTGTCGGTCATCGTCTCCTCGCCATCCGCAATCAGCCCGGGATCGATCTCATGCACCGCTCTCGTCAGCGAAGAAAGCACGGCTTTTTCCGACTGAGATATGCGCAGAGTGACATAGAAATCGTTGGTAGACGTCTGGTTGAACGGACTATAAACCGCCGCCGTCGCTTTCATATCCAAGGGACCATCCTTGAGGTCCTCCACGACGCCGATCACTTCAATCGGATGGTCGGGATCGTATTGATTGACGATGCGCTTTCCCACCGCATCCTCTCCGGAGAAATCCTGCTTCGCCATCGTCTGGTTGATGACGGCGACTCGGGGCCTGGAGGCGTCGTCGGTCTCGGTGAAGTATCGGCCATCAATGAGCCGTGCTCGCAGTGTTTCAAAATATCCAACGCCTGCAATCTGATCCACCGCCTCGTTGCCCTCGCCGATATAAGGTCTGCCGGCCACGCGAAAATGTGCGAATAAGTGGCTGAAACCCTCTCCGCTACCCACGGCGGGCTCCCCAGACACCCCCACAGCAGTGACACCCGGCAGAACCGACATCCG
>DASQRJ010000204.1:0-4487 GCA_035642955.1 Acidobacteriaceae bacterium | reverse complement strand
TGAGCCCTTCTTCTATCCCCTCGATTCCGTCCATCACTGGAACCGCGCCTACGGCAAGCAGGGCCTGCTGCAGTTCCAGAACGTGATGCCGTGGGAGCCGGGCGACTACCAGGAAGGCTTCACCCAGTTGCTCAAGGCCATTACCGCATCCGGTCTGGGATCTTTCCTGGCGGTGATCAAGATCTTTGGCGACGTCAAATCCCCCGGCATGATGAGCTTTCCCGCGCCCGGCCCAATGATCGCGCTCGACTTTCCCGTCCGGGGCGAGCGCAGCTTCGACCTGACCGAGAAGCTGGGAAACATCACCGCTGAATACGGCGGCAAGATGTATCCGGCCAAGGACGCCCGCATGACGCCGCGCCACTTCCAGCAGTTCTATCCTCAATGGCGGGAGTTTGCCCGGTATATCGATCCGGCCTTCTCCTCTGCCTTCTGGCAAAGGGTCACCGCCGTTGGCTAGCCGTCAGGTATATCCGCCGAAACGCATCCTTGTCCTCGGCGCTACCTCTGCTATCGCTATGGCGGTGATGCGCCAGCTTGTCACCCCGGCAGCCCACTTCTTCCTGATAGCCCGCTCCAAGGACAAGCTGACCGCCGTGGCTCAGGACCTGCTCGTCCGGGGCGCTCTCCGCGTGGACATGATCGTTACCGATCTCGACGACATCCAGGCCCATCCGCAGATGCTGGCCGTCGCGACCTCCCAGATGGGAACCATCGACCTGGCCCTGCTCGCTCATGGAGTGTTGGGCGACCAGACCGCCGCCGAGCGCGACTACGCCGTCGCCGAACAGGTGCTGGTCACCAACTTCCTCTCCGCTGTCTCACTGCTGACCTGGCTGGCCAACTACTGCGAGTCGCAGGGCCGAGGAACGCTGGCGGTCATCAGTTCTGTCGCCGGCGATCGGGGGCGCAGGAGCAACTATGTTTACGGCGCCTCGAAGGCTGGGCTGGATGCCTTCCTCTCCGGTCTACGCAATCGCTGCGACCGTTCTGGGGTGCAGGTGCTCACCATCAAGCCTGGCTTCGTCGCCACCCCCATGACCGCCCACATCCCGAAGAACCGCCTCTTCGCCGCTCCGGAGCAGGTCGCCGGCAGCATTCTGAGAGCCGTTCGAACACGCAAGGACGTTGTCTATGTGCCGTGGTTCTGGAGGCCCATCATGACCATCGTCAAGGCCCTTCCCGAGCGCATCTTCAAGGCTCGGAATCTGTAGCAATCAGGACTGGATCGGTCGTGCAGCCCGCGAGTAGGATCTGTGCGTCACATCCCACAGGGAGGAGATCGACATGATCGCAGTTCACGACGGTCAGTGCGGCGTCTGCACCCATTTCGGTGAGCACAACCAGTCCGACAGGAAGGTGCTGACCCAGATCCTCAGCAGCAAGCAGGCCCCGGAGTCGCTGGTGGAGGGGTGCGGCCTGCCGAAGAATGCGGTTTTGCACTTGAAGGTCACAGCGGTGAGCGGTTGCGACGGCTTCCAACCCGCGGCGCGAGCCTAACGCAGAACAGGGCTGATAGTGGGAAAAGTCAAAGACCGCCTGACTCGGGCGGCCTTTGACTTTGCGGATTCGTAAATGTGTCACGGCATCGCAAGCTTGTCACCGTAACGGTGCTCTGTACGCAGGCCGCTCCGTCCTTGGATTAGATTTCCTTTACATACACCTTGCGTGCAAGTCCGAGCTTTTCCAGCAACCAGATGGCGTAGTAGTTCGGATCAAACTCGTACCAGGCAAGCCCATGACGCGCTGAAACGGGATGCGCATGATGGTTGTTGTGCCAGCCTTCGCCTCCGGTCAACAGCGCCACCCACCAGTTATTGCGGCTGTCGTCGCGTGTGTCATAGCGGCGTGAGCCCCACATATGGGTCGCGGAGTTGACCAGCCAGGTCACGTGCAATCCGAGCACCGCGCGCAGGAAGATGCCCCACAGCACGCAGGGCCAGCCGCCGATGGCCAACAGAATGAGGCCCGCGACGGTGACCGGCAGCCAGTGGTAGCGGTCCAGCCAGCGGTAGTAGGCGTGCTGCGTCAGGTCTGGTGTATACCGCTTGAGCGTCGGGTCCTGGTTGTGCAGCGTGCCGTGCAGGATCCAGTCCATATGCGACCACCATTTGCCGTCGCGCGGAGAATGCGGGTCGCCGGGCTTATCCGTGAGCTGATGGTGCAGCCGGTGGACGCCCACCCAATAGATCGGACCGCCCTGCAGCGCCATGGTGCCGCAGGTAGCGATGATGTATTCGAGCCAGCGTGGGACCGCGTAGCCACGGTGGGTCAACAGCCGATGGTATCCAATGGCGATGCCAAGATTTTGACCAAAGATCCAAAGCACCACGAATGCCGCAAAAGCCTTCCAGGAGAAGAAAAAGAGTGCGGCAAAGGCGAGAAGGTGGAAGAGCCCAAGGACGATGGCGAAGATCCACTTGAGCGGTCCCCGGGTTTGCTGGGGTTTATGACCCTCGGCGAGGGGTGGCTGGTCGGGGATTGCCAAATCTGTCGTAACTTCGTCTTCTAGCTGGGTTTGCGGGGTCATTACATTTTGAGCTTATCGCGAAGGAGAGCAGGCGACTGTAAGAGTTCCGTCACGGATGGAAGGATTGCGGACGCTGGCCGTCGGCCGCTGGGGATGCCGTTGATAATAATTAGCGTTTAGTAGCTCCGCTGCCTTGTATGTGCTCAATCGCCCCCCTATACTCGTAATTAAGACCGTTGAGGTAGGGATTCGACGGACAGGCCGACCAATGCTCAGACTTACCAAAAAAGCCGATTATGGGCTGATGGCGCTGAAGTATCTGGCGGAACATCCCGAGGTGGCTTCGCAGAGTGCGAAGGATATCTCGGAGGCGTATGGAATTCCGCCCCAGCTACTCGCCAAGATCTTGCAGCGGTTGACGAAAGTGGGGCTCTTGCGGTCGCACGCCGGAATCAATGGCGGCTACTCGCTCTCGCGGGATGCGGCGACCATCTCGGCGTTTGAAGTGATCTACGCGATCGACGGGCCGCTTTTCATCACTTCCTGCGGTCCCAATGTCGGAACCGGACGCTCCTGCGACCTCTTGGACAGTTGCACCATCAAAGAACCGTTAAGCAAGGTGAACGATACGATCTCGGATGTGTTGAAGGCCATCCGCATCGCCGATCTGGTGGACGCTGTCCCCTTTGATCGGCGCATACATATGAACGGCGGTCACGCACGATCGCTGGTGACACTCGGCTAGTAAAAGATTCGACGGGCCACTCGTGGTGGCGGGAATAGAGAACGACCGATGAGCATGAATACCTTCGACGATGATGTGACCACAGTTCCCGCCGCGACGGCGAATGGCAACGGCGCCAAGGCTCCGCAGGGCGTGAAACTGCCGATTTACATGGACAACCACGCCACCAGCCCGGTCGACCCGCGGGTGCTGGAGGCGATGATGCCCTACCTGACCGGTATCTTCGGCAACGCGGCCAGCCGCAATCACTCCTTCGGCTGGGAGGCCGAAGAGGCAGTGGAGAAGGCGCGCGGGCAGGTAGCGAAGCTGATCGGCGCGACGGCAAAGGAGATCATCTTTACCTCCGGCTCGACCGAAAGCAACAATCTGGCCCTGAAGGGAATCGCGGAGATGTACCGCGAACGCGGCAATCACATCATCACCCAGGTCACCGAGCACAAGGCGGTGCTCGATACCTGCAAGCGGCTGGAGAAATCCGGCTATCGCGTGACGTACCTGCCGGTGAAGGCCGATGGCCTGATCGATCTCGAAGACCTGAAGCGGGCCTTCGACGACAAGACAATTCTGGTTAGCATCATGTTCGCGAACAACGAGATTGGAGTGGTGCAGCCAGTTGCCGAGATTGGCAAGCTCTGCCGCGAGCGCAACGTGATCTTCCACACGGATGGGGTGCAGGCCGTGGGCAAGATTCCGGTGGATGTGAACAGCATGAACATCGACGTGCTGTCGCTGACCGCGCACAAGATCTACGGGCCCAAGGGAGTGGGCGCGTTGTACGTGCGCCGCCGCAACCCACGCGTGCAGATCTCCGAGCAGATCAACGGCGGAGGCCACGAGCGCGGTATGCGCTCCGGCACGCTGAATGTGCCCGGCATCGTCGGTCTGGGCGAGGCCTGCGCGATCGCCGGCCAGGAGATGGCCGAAGAGGGTGAGCGGCTGCGTAAGTTGCAGGACAAGCTGAAGGCGAAGCTCGAAGGCGCGCTCGACTACATTCACGTGAACGGCTCGATGGAGCATCGTCTGCCGAACAACCTGAACATCAGCTTTGTCTACGTCGAAGGCGAGTCGCTGCTGATGGGCATCAACGATGTTGCGGTTTCGAGCGGTTCGGCATGCACCTCTGCCACCCTGGAGCCATCGTATGTATTGAAGGCTTTGGGATTGGGCGATGACGTAGCGCACAGTTCCATCCGCTTTGGCCTGGGCCGCTTCAACACGGAAGCCGAAGTCGACTACGTGGCGGACAAGGTCATCGATATTGTGAAGAAGCTT
>DASQRJ010000203.1:0-2611 GCA_035642955.1 Acidobacteriaceae bacterium | reverse complement strand
GCTTCGCCTTTATCACCGCCATCGCAACTTCCATTCTGTTCGGCGTGGGTCCGGCGTGGATTTCGACCCGGAACAACCTGGCCAGCGTGCTGCGCGCCAACTCGCGCACCACACGTTCCAGCGGCACATCTTCCCAGCGCGCTTTGGTCATCGTGCAGGCGGCGCTCTCGGTGGTGCTGCTATGCGCCGCGGGCCTGCTGACGCGCAGTCTGAACAAGATGCAGCACCAGGACTTCGGTTTCCAAACCAAGGATCGCTACATTATCGGCATCGATCCCGCGCTCGCCGGTTATCGCAGCGCACAGACCGACCAGTTGTACCAGCGGATCGAGGAGCGGCTCATGGCCATTCCCGGTGCGGAACGTGTCGGCCTTGCGACATACGCTCCGATGTCCGGGGATAGCCGGGCTACCTACACCTACTTTCCCGGCCAGCCGAATCCATCCATTGACAGCGAATGGGGCTTGGCAGCGTGGAATCGCGTGAATCCCGATTACTTCGCCTCTATCGGCGCCCAGCTGCGCGAAGGCCGGGTCTTCACCAGCGGGGACGATAACCAGTCGCGCAAAGTTGCGGTGGTGAGCGAAGGCTTTGTGCGCCGCTATCTGAAAGGCGACGCGTTGGGGCAGCACTTTGGTCTGGAGCCGGAGTTGCGCTCGCAGTTCGAGATTGTCGGCGTGGTGCGCGACATCAAATATCGCTTTCCGGATCAGCCGGCGCCGCCTCTCTACTTCCTGCCCTTCCGTCAGGCAACGCAGGTCTTCCAGCCTTCGCGTGTAGGGTGGGAGGCCGGTTCGCACTTCGCCGGCAACATCATTCTGCAGCTTCGCGGAAGCGATCGTCCCCGGGCGGAGGCGGAGATCCGCAAGGCGCTTCGGGATGTGGATGCGAACCTGCCCATCACCTCCTACTACACATTCATGGAATTGCAAGGGATTGGCTTCATCCAGAGCGAGTTGATGTCGCGCCTGTGTGCGCTCTTCGCATGCATTGCCCTGGTCCTGGCTGCGATCGGCATCTACGGCGTGACCGCATATTCGGTAGAGCGGCGCACCGGCGAGATCGGTATCCGGATGGCCTTGGGCGCCAGCCGCGCGCGCATTCTGCGGGAAGTCCTGCTGCAGTCGCTGTTGTCCTGCGGCATCGGGCTGCTGATCGGCATACCGCTCGCCTACGTTGCCGGACGCTTTTTGTCAGGTCAACTCTTCGGCGTAGGTTCGTTCGATCTGCCTGTCGTCGCGATAGCGGTGCTGTTGCTTTCGTCGAGCGCGGCGTTGGCTGCTCTGTTGCCGGCGCGGCGAGCCGCGTCGATAGAACCCATGCAGGCCCTGCGGTCGGAGTAGAGAGGAAAAGAATGGAATTGGGCAACGATCTTCGTTACGCATGGCGCCAGTTGCGGCGCAGTCCAGGATTTGCAGTGGCCTCGGTGCTCACGCTGGCGTTGGGCATCGGCGCCACCACCACCATGTTCTCCGTGGTGGACCAGGTGCTGCTGCGTCCGCTGCCGGTTGCGCATCCGTCGCAGCTTGTGCACATCGGAGAGGCTTCCTATGACAAGGACGCAGCTTCGAGCGACGGCGGCATACCGCTGCCCGATGCCGAGGACTGGCAGACGCGCGCTCACACGCTCCAGTCGGTCGGATACTACACCTACAACGTGCCGATCGTGGAAGGCATCGCACAGCCCCGATCCGAGCCGCAACTCATCGTCAGCACAAATTTCCTCAACATGCTGGGCGTTCAGCCGGCGATAGGTCGTGGCTTCGCCGCGAACGAAAGCAGTGGCGCCGCGACTCACATCGTCATTCTCGGTGCGGACGCGTGGCATACGTTGTTCAACAGCGATCCAAAGATTGTTGGTCGCGCTGTCACCTTGAATGGCACGCCGTACACGGTCATCGGCGTGATGCCGGAGGGCTTTCGCTTTCAGGGGGGCAGCGATTTCCTGTTTTCACCACTCGACACTGCGGACAAGAATCTGCAGGACCGCTCCAGCGGCTTGCTGACCGTGATCGGGCGTCTGCGCTCCGGCAACACAGTGGGAGACGCCACGCGCGAGTTGGCCGGTATCAAACAGCAGAACCTGCGCATGTATCCAGGCAAGGAGCAGGATAACCGTGTCATCGTGCAGAACTACGCGCGCTATCTGACGCGCACCGTGCGCCCGGGCTTGCTGGCGCTGAATGGCCTGGTGCTGGCAGTATGGCTGTTGGCCACGATCAACGTGGCCGGTCTGCTGCTGACCCGCACGCAGGGACGCAGGCGCGAGATCGCCGTGCGCGCGGCGGTGGGCGCAGGCAGTATGCGGCTGCTGCGGCAGTTCCTCGTGGAGAGTCTGCTGCTGAGCTTGGCAGGTGGAGCGCTTGGCCTCGCAATCGCCTCGGCCGCACTGCGCATCTCGCGGACATATCTGGGGAGCACGTTTCCGAACGGCGAGTTGATCCACATCGACGCGACTGTCTGCATGTATGCGCTGATTGCGTCCTGTGTTTCTGCGCTGATCTTCGGCATCATTCCGGCACTGCAGGCGGCGCGGCTGCCTATCTTGAGCGGTCTGCGGGAGGGCTCGGCAGGCAGCGGCACCAGCCGGAGCCAAAGCCTGATGCGCGAC
>DASQRJ010000202.1:0-2950 GCA_035642955.1 Acidobacteriaceae bacterium | reverse complement strand
TATCCTCCCGGGCTTCAACTCAACCTTCTTTTCTATCTTCGCCGCCGCTTCTTCAGGCCTTCCAACCCCATCCTGCTCTTCGAACACCTTGCCGCCACCTATGGCCGCATCGCGCACTACAAGCTCGGCTGGCAGCACATCGTCTTCATCAATCACCCCGATTTCATCCGCGAGGTGCTCGTCAATCACCAGCAGGAGATGATCAAGGAGCGCACGCAGCGCCGCATGAAGATCCTGCTCGGCGAAGGCCTCATCACCAGCGAGGGCGCCTTCCACATGCGACAGCGGCGCATTGCCGCGCCCGCCTTTCATCGCCAGCGCATTGCGGCCTATGCCGACATCATGGTCGAACGCGCCAGCCTGCGGCGCGCAAGCTGGCATCCCGGCCAGACCATCGACATCGGCTCGGAGATGACGCAGCTCGCACTCGAAGTCGTCGCCCGCACTCTTTTCAACACCGACGTGACCAGCGACGTGCTCGAGATCAACCACGAGGTCAACGTCATCATGGACCTCTACAACTACCTCATCTCCCTGCCACTGGCGGAGGCATACCTCTACGCCCCGTTGCCCGGCCTCACGCGCTTTCGCCGTGCGCGCGCGCGCCTGGATGCCGTGGTGCACCGCATCATCGACGCCCATCGCAGCCGCGCCCGTGCCGGTGACACTGCCGACAGCGGCGATCTGCTCTCCATGCTGATGGCCTCGCGCGACGAGGAGGGCGGCGGTCTCATGACAGATGCCCAGTTGCGCGACGAAATCATCACTATCTTCCTCGCCGGTTACGAGACCGTCGCCAACGCGCTCACCTGGACCTGGCTGCTGCTCGCGCAGAATCCCCAAGCCGCGCAGCGGTTTTGTGACGAAGTGGATCAGGTACTCGGCGGCCGCACCCCCACGCTGGAAGACCTGCCGCAGCTCCGCTATACCGAGATGGTCTTCGCCGAGTCGATGCGGATCTATCCTCCTGCATGGGCCATGGGCCGCCAAAGCACCGCACCCCTCGCGCTCGGACCGTATCGCTTTCCCGCCAAAACCTACTTTTTCTTCAGTCAGTACGTGATGCAGCGCGATCCCGAGTACTTCCCTGACCCGCTGCGCTTCGATCCCGAACGCTTCACGCCGGAGGCGAAGGCCGCCCGGCCCCGCTTTGCCTACTTTCCCTTCGGCGGCGGCGGCCGCCAGTGCATCGGCGAGTCCTTCGCGTGGATGGAGGGCGTGCTCATCCTAGCCACCATCGCGCAGAAGTGGCGGCTCAGCCTGCTGCCGGACCAACAGATCGATGTGCAGCCAAAGATCACGCTGCGGCCCAAGTATCCGATTCACATGCGCGTGGAAGAGCGATAAATAAGACCACGCCAGACAAATACAGACCACACCTGACAACAGCAGTGTCCTGAGCAACTAAGCGCTGCGCTCTGCAGTTGTCTGGTTTTGTCTGCAATCATCTGTTGTTGTCTGTCCCCGTTGTCTGATTTTGTCTAAGCCGATAGGCTTACTGCGTGAACTTCGCCGATTTCCTTGGCAATCAGGCCACCGTGCGCCGCCTGCGTGAGACGCTCGCCGCCGGCCGGCTGCCTTCCGCCATGATCCTGAGCGGCTCACGCGGCGCCGGCAAGTACACGCTCGCGATTTTGCTGGCCCAGGCGGCCAACTGTCTTATGCCGATCACGACCGATGGTCTGCCCGACGCATGCGGCGTCTGTGCGAACTGCGAACGCATCGCCGCCTCCTTTGCCCTCGATGAACGCTTCGCCGAAGCGGTCGCCGCACGCGAAGAGATGCGCGACGCCGACAAGAAGGACACCCGCATCCTCATCCAGACCCATCCGGATGTGCTGATCGTCCCGCCCGATCCGCCGCAACTTCTCATCAAGCTGGGCCAGGTGCGCACGGTCATCGCGCGCATCTATCGCCGTCCCGCACAGGCGCAGCGCGCCTTCTACCTCTTCACCGCCAGCTCATTCATGAAGGAGGCGGCGAACTCCCTGCTCAAAGTGCTGGAAGAGCCGCCGGAGCACGCCACGCTCATTCTGCTGTCGGAGAATCCCAGCGAGCTGTTGCCCACCATCCGCTCCCGCGCCGGCGTGCTGCGGCTGGGCGCATTGCCGCAGGCGGAGATCGACGCTCTCCTCGCCGCCCGGCGGCCGGAGCTGAAGCCTGCCCAACGCACGCTGGTGGGCCGCCTCGCAGAGGGCGCCGTCGGCCGCGCGCTCGGCTTCGATCTTCCCGCATATCTCGGCTCGCGCCAGGATGCGCTCACCATCCTGCATACTTCGCTGGCCGAACCCGATTACAGCGCGCTCTTCCGCATGACAGAGAGCTATCGCGCCGGCGCGGAGGGCGCCCAAAAAACCTCTGCCATGCTGCATGCTTTGAATCTTCTGCTCGAAGATCTGCTGTTGATCCACTCCGGTGTGCCCGCCCTGATCCGCAATACCGATCTGGCAGGGGAACTGGGCCGTCTGACGCAGAGTGTCACGCCAGCCTGGCTCGAGGCAGCCTCGCGCGGCGTTGACCAGGTAGAGTCGGGCATGCGGCGCAATCTGCTGCGCTCGCTCTCGCTCGACGCCTTCGCCGCCAGTTTGCCCGTTCGCTGATGTCAGCAGGTGAACGTCACGTTACGATGCGTGGATTTCTCTGGTGTTGCCTGCGCCTGGCTGCGCTATTATCTACAAACTCGTCCCGAATACAGCTTCCACAATCGGCGAAACTTTCTCTTTCCTCCGGGCCGGATCGCGCATCTACATGAGGTAACACCAACAGGCACGCTTATGGCGAACCAATCAGCTGTCCCGTCGCATGATGAGGGCGAAGAACTTCCTGAGGGCGCAACCATACCCTCGCTACCCCCTTCAGGGCCCCGCAAGCTTGTCCGGCCAAGCCTTCCCGAGGGCCTGAAACAGCGCCGTTCTTACTCCCGGCGCGATACCCCATTGTTGATCCACCA
>DASQRJ010000201.1:0-5994 GCA_035642955.1 Acidobacteriaceae bacterium | reverse complement strand
ATATGTTAGACCTCGAAGTCGCTCCGCAGGAGCTGAAGACGATGTTAGGGGGCGAAGGTCAGCCCTTGCTGCTGGATGTACGCGAGCCATGGGAGACGAGCGCGGCAGGCTTTCCCGAAGCGTGCACCATGCCCATGGGCGAGGTGCCGTCGCGGGCATTCCACGAACTGGACCCCGACGGCCGGATCGTGGTGATCTGCCATCACGGGATCCGCTCGCTGAATGTGGCGAACTGGCTGCGCACACAGGGATTTGGGCACGCGCAGTCGCTGCGGGGCGGGATCGATGCCTGGTCGCGGGATGTGGATCCGGCGGTCGGGCGGTATTAACGCAAAAGCCCAGATAGCGTCATGTGGCGAGATTGGTTCTGGGCAGCCGTTCTTTGAGAGAACGGCTGCGTTCGGATTGGCGCCCCTACCATACACCATCTGTGCTTTTGCCGAGGCCTGACCGCCGATCCAGGCGCAGACCTGGGCAAAGAGTTCCCCTCAACCGACAATTCCCGTCCTGATTACCTGACGTCGTCTCGTCTATGATCGCTCGGAAAGAAAACATCGGGCGATCCTGTCTCCAATCCATGCCGAAGGACCCTCATGAGCCGGGTGTGCGCTTCGATGCGGGCGGGGAACCGAAGGCAGCGGAGCAGCGGACACACGGCAACGAGACTTCAACAGGAAAAGCTCCAAAGAGATGTCAGGGAGGGAGAGATCGAATGGCAGCGGTTGAGTATGCGCGGGAGAATCAGGCGCGATTTCTGGATGAACTGAAGGATTTGCTGCGGATTCCCAGCATTTCTACGCTGCCGGAACACAATGGCGATACGCGTCATGCCGCGGAGACGCTGGCCGCGGAGATGAAACGGATCGGGCTGGAGCATGTGCGGTTGATTGAAACCGCGCACGGCGGATCGGCCGGGCATCCGCTGGTCTACGGAGATTGGCTGCACGCGGCGGGAAAGCCGACGGTGCTGTGCTACGGGCACTACGATGTGCAGCCGCCCGATCCGCTGGACGAGTGGCTGACGCCGCCTTTTGAGCCGACCGAGCGCGAAGGGAACCTGTATGCGCGCGGCGCGGTGGATGACAAAGGGCAGATGTACATGCATTTGAAGGCGCTGGAGTCGCTGTTTCAGGCCAGCAAGAATGGGGCGGGCAAGGGCAAGCTGCCGGTGAACGTGCGGGTGATTCTGGAGGGCGAGGAGGAGGTTGGCGGCGAGGGGATTGCGAAGTTCGTGCGCGAACATGCCGAGGAGTTGAAGGCCGACTTCGCCCTGGTATCGGATACGGAGATGTTTGCGCCGGAGCTGCCGACCTTGTGCGTGGGGCTACGCGGAATAATCTACACCGAGATCGAGGTGCGCGGTGCGAAGGTGGATCTGCACTCGGGGATGTACGGGGGCGCGGCGCCGAATCCTTTCGTGGCGCTGGCGCAGATCATCGCGGGATTGAAGGACCGCGCGGGACGGATCCAGATCCCGGGCTTCTATGACGATGTGGAAGCGCCGTCGGCGGAGGAGAAGGCGGCGTGGAAGCGGCTGCCCTTCGACGAAGAACACTACCGCAAGACGGAGGTCGGTTCGCCGGTACTCACTGGCGAAGCGGGGTATTCAGTATTGGAGCGGACGTGGACGCGGCCGACACTGGATGTGCACGGGATGCCGGGCGGCTTTATCGGAAGCGGGGCGAAGACGGTGATTCCGGCGCGTGCGACGGCGAAGGTGTCGATGCGGCTGGTGCCGGCGATGACGCCGAAGAGGACTTTTGCGCAATACAAGGCGCATGTGGAGTCGCTGACGCCGGAGGGTGTCACGGTGGAGGTGCGGATGATTCACTCTGCCGATCCGCTGGTCATCCGGACGGACAATCCTTATGTGACCGCGGCGGAGGCGGCGATGCGGGAGGTCTTCGGCAAGGAGACGGTCTTCGTACGCGGCGGCGGGTCGATCCCGATTGTGGGTGACATCGAGCGGCACTTGAAGATTCCTTCGGTGATGATGGGCTTTGGACTGCCTGACGATAATCTGCACGCGCCGAACGAGAAGTTCCATATCGCGAATTTTCATCGCGGGATTGAGTCGATCATTCGCATGTTGGAACTGCTGGGCGGCTGACTGCCATGGATGCCGAAGGCTGGGTGCTGGCAGGTGGCCGGAGCCTGCGGATGGGACGCGACAAGGCCGAAGTGGCACTGGCCGGACGCCCGCTGCTGGAACACATGTTGGACAAACTGCGCATGCTGGGGCTGCGGGCACGCGTGGCCGGACTGCGTGCGCCGGTTGCCAATGTTGCCGCGGAGGTCTGGAGCGATGCGCATCCGGATTGCGGGCCGCTGAGCGGGATGGAGACGGCGCTCCAGAAGAGCGAGGCGGCGCTGGCGCTCATGGTGGGAGTCGATCTGCCGCTGCTGGAGAGGGAGTTTTTGTTCTGGATGCTGCAGCGCGCCGCAACCACCGAAGCGATGGCGACGATTCCGCGACTTGCCGGCGAGCCACAGCCGCTCTGCGCCGTCTACCGGCGCGAGCTGCTCGGCGGAGTGACAGAGGCGCTGAACTCGGGCGATTACAAAGTGATGATTGCTGTGGAGCGTGCGTCGGGCGGCAGGATCGACGGTGGCGGGGTGGATTGTTTTGACGTGGAGAGGGTTTGGGCGGCGGATGCCTGGCGCTCGACGCGGCCCGCGCACTGGCAGTTCATGAACTGCAATACACCGGAGGATCTGACGCTGGCCGCGGCATCGCTTGCAGGAGCCCCTATGCTATGAGCATGAGCGACGACCAGAGCAGAGGTGGCGCGGAGCCGGAAGAAAAGCGCGATGCGGAGGGGGAAACCGCGGCCGAGCGGACGCTGCTGCGCGATGCCGCGCCTCAGGAGGGGAAAGAGATTTCGTTACCGCCGGTGGATGACACTCCGCTGGAGATTCCGGCAGAGCTGATCCGTGACGAAGTGCGCGAGGCTCACGAGAACGGCGCTGCGCCGCAGCCGTCCGCGAAGCCGGCTCCTTACATCGTCTTCGACCATGTATCGAAGTCGTTCGGCGATCTGCATGTGCTGGACGACGTGAGCTTCGAGGTGATGACCGGGGAGACGCTGTGCATCCTGGGCCGTTCCGGCGTAGGAAAGTCTGTCTCGCTGCAGCAGATCATGGGTTTTCTGAAACCGGACAAGGGACGGATCCTGGTGGCGGGCGAGGACATCACCGGATTCAACGATCAGCAGATGGAAGAGGTGCGCAAGAAGGTCACGATGGTGTTTCAGAGTGGAGCGCTCTTCGATTCACTGAGTGTGGGAGAGAACGTCGCCTTTCCCCTGCGCGAGCGCAGGGAACTGGCAGAGGATCAGATTCAGAAGATCGTTGCCGGACTGCTGGAGATGGTGGGAGTGGCCGGCGAGTCGCATCTGCTGCCGTCGGATCTGTCGACGGGATTGAAGCGATCGGTGGCGATTGCGCGCGCGATGGCGGCGCAGCCCCAGGCGATTCTGTACGACGAGCCGACAACGATGGTGGATCCGCTGATCGGTCGCCTGCTGGGAGACCTGATTCAGAAACTGAAAACGCAACTGCTGCTGACCAGCATCGTGGTGACCCACGATATGCGCTTTGCCGAGCGGCTTGCCGACCATGTGGTGTTCCTGCATCAGGGGAAGGTCCTCTTCTTCGGAACGATGGAGGAAATGAAACAGAACGGTAACGAGATTTTGCAGCAGTTTCTGGAGCTGGACTCGCTGGTTCTGCCCGATGTGTAACTTTCGCTCGTCGGCAATGACTCAGAAGTGTCATGAGCCGGAGTGGAAATCCTCAAGGAACTAGTTGCACACTTCCCCAAGCGGTGTGAAGGTAAAGCAGAGAATCCCAGAACGGCGAAACGTATCGGCGTCGGCCATCTGGTGATTTTTTCCTGGTCTTTTGAGAACAAATTGCGCGATTGGGGAGCCACACAATTCGCGCATCTTACAAACTTCTGGGCCACTCCGATGCTAGACTCGGCATGTTTATTGGCTGTGTGCGGGGCTCCCAGCACAGTCTCTCTACAGGCCATCACGCGCTGCAAGGGTTGATGAGGAGCGACGAAGAATGGAACCGGGCGTGCCGAGCGCAGAGTGGAGCGATGCTTGCGCCAGCGTTCGCGTTGTATTTCCAACGGCACGACTGACATCTGGCGGGGACAATCCCATAACTGTTGAGCTGCATCGTAATCGTATAGGTAAATCCCCAAGATCTAGTTGTTTCACAGGAGTACCCAGGCTTTCCCAATGAGCACCCCTAATCTTGTCCCCCGCGTTCGCATTCAAAGTGCAGAACCAAGCCATGCAGGATTTCCTGCTGCTGGCAGCAGCCCTGGCGGCAGCCATCCAGTAGCCAGCGTCCGGGCCGGCATCTGGTCGCACTCATTCCGAGTTTCGGTGTTGTGGGCGCTATGCGACACACTGTGCGTGCTGGTAGCAGCGGCACTGGCAGTCCGCGTCTATATCGGAAATTTCATCGGGGACGATTCCATCCTGCAAACCCAGTCCATGCTGAGCAACAGTCCCTGGGTGTCGACCTTTTTCCTTTGCTGGTTCATCCTGGCGCTGATTCTGGTGAGCCGGCGGCTGCGTCTTTATGCGCCCATCCAGTTGCGCAACGTCCTGCACGATCAGCGATTGACCCTGCAAGCCTGCTTTACGGCGGGGCTGCTGCTGTCCGGCGCTTTGTACATTGCGCGCGGCGAGGCGGTGTCGCGCGGCGTTGTGGTGCTGACGGTGGTCTTCACCGCGATCCTGCTCAGTGCGCGGCGTCTGGTATTGCGCGCGGTGGTCTATCGCCGCTACGACCGCGGCATCGAGACGCGCAATATCCTCGTTGTGGGTACGGGACGCGTCGGTCAGGCGCTGCGCCATCACATCGAGAGCCTGCGTCATCTCGGCTTCACCTTCAAGGGATTTGTCCAGGTGCCGGGTCACGATGCGGAAGCCGCGGATTGCGCGGATGTGTTGGGAACGATCGATGAGATTCTGGAGCTGGCGCGCAAGCACTTTGTCGACGAGATCTTTCTTTCGGCTCCCTGCGAGCGTGTCCTGGTGAAGCGGCTGGTGCATCAGGCACGCGAGTCGGGCGTCGACATCCGGGTGGTGCCGGACCTGTACGACGGCCTGGCATGGAACAGCCCCATTGAATACATCGGGCAGTTCCCGACGATTCCACTGCACCGCGGCGAGGCGCCGGTGTTGCGCATGGTGCTGAAGCGCCTGCTCGACATTGCCGCATCGAGCGTGGCGCTGGTGCTGTTGTCGCCGGTTCTCGCGGCGATCGCCATTGCGGTGCGCTGGGACAGCCGGGGGCCAATCTTTTATGCGTCAGAGCGCATCGGGAAAAAGGGCCGTGTCTTCCCCTGCATCAAATTTCGCACCATGGTGCCCGATGCGGAGAGACGCAGGACTGAAGTTCTGCACATGAATGAGCGCGACTCTGTGCTGTTCAAGATCGCCAACGATCCGCGCATCACACCCGTGGGACGGTTTCTGCGCAAGTATTCGCTGGACGAACTGCCACAACTGGTGAACGTGCTGCGCGGCGATATGAGCCTGGTGGGACCGCGGCCGCCGATTGCCAGCGAGGTGAAGCGCTACGAGCTGAACCACCTGCGCCGTCTGGATGTGGTGCCCGGCATCACGGGTCTGTGGCAGGTGCAGGCGCGGCAGGATCCTTCCTTCGACAGCTACATTTCGCTGGACACGGCTTACATCGAAAACTGGAGCCTGTGGCTGGATATCAAGATCCTGGTGCGTACGGTTGGGGTGGTCGTCACCGGCACGGGAGCGTAGGGTCTCTTCACATCAAATGGCAAGAGAGCCAGCCTACGCGGCTGGCTTTCTTGCATTGCGTTCTCCGATACACTGAAGGTGTGAAGATTGCGCTGGCGCAGATTGATCCTACGGTCGCGGATTTTCGCGGGAATGCAGCACGCATTCTGCAGAACGTGCGCGATGCGGAGAGCCGTGGCGCCGATCTGGTGAT
>DASQRJ010000200.1:0-2136 GCA_035642955.1 Acidobacteriaceae bacterium | reverse complement strand
CCGCCATTGGGGCAAGCGCGTGGTGGCCGTGACCGGCTCCGCGGGGAAGACCACGACCAAGGAAGCGATTGCCGCCGTGCTGGCGGCGCAGTTCCGCGTGCTCAAGTCGAAGGGCAATCTGAACAACCACTTCGGCCTGCCGCTGCAGTTGCTGAAACTGTCACCGGAGGACGAAGTTGCCGTGGTCGAGATGGGTATGTCCGGCGCGGGTGAGATTGCAGCGCTGTGCCAGATCGCCGCTCCGGACTGGGGCGTCGTCACCAATGTGGGCAACGCACATGCGGAGGGCTTTTCCGACGGCATTGCCGGTGTGGCCCGCGCGAAGTATGAGCTGGTGGCAGGGCTGTCGCCGCACGCGCGGGATCGCGCTGTCGCTTTCCTGAACGCGGACGATGCCTACGTGTCGCAGTTCGGGCGCGACTTTCCCGGACGCGCCATCTACTACGCGACGAAACATGTAGCCGCCGCGGTGGCAGATGTCCGCGCCGAAGAGATCGAAGAGCTGGGTCCCGCCGGATCGAAGTTTCGCGTGATCACGGCCGACGGAGAATCGGCGACGGTACGGCTGGCCTTGCTGGGCAGGCACAACGTGGCGAATGCACTGGCCGCGATCGCGGTAGGCCTGCAGGCGGGAATTCCGCTGGTACGCTGCGTCGAAGCCATCGCCTCGCTCAAGCCGGAAGACAAGCGCGGCGAGCTGATCGAGTGGCATGGCGCCACCATCATCAACGACTGCTACAACTCCAATCCCGAGGCGCTCCAATCCATGATCCGGACGCTGGCCGCGGTTCCCGCGCAACGTCATATTGTGGTGGCGGGCGAGATGCTGGAGCTGGGCAGGCGCGCCGCGCAACTGCACCGCGAGTGCGGTCGGGCGGCCGCGGCGGCAGGCGTCGACGTGGTGATCGGCGTCCGGGGTCTGGCGAAGGAGATTGTCGCCGGCGTCGAAGCTGCGGAAAAGAGCAAGACGACGGCCATCTTCGTCGAGACGCCACAGGCGGCCGCGGAGTGGTTGAAGCAGAACCTGAAGGCTGGCGACGCGGTCCTGCTGAAGGCTTCGCGCGGCGTGCGGCTGGAGCAGGCGCTCTCCATCCTGACCGCTGGCTGAACCACTGCAGCTAACCGTCGCGATCGCCATCGGGCGATACACTAAAGCAGTTTTCCTGTTGCAGTGATCGTTCGAAGGATGCGAGGTGCGGTTTTTTTCGACAAAAACCGCGTTGACCTCTGACCTGAGAGCACGCACTGACAGGAAACTGCTTGAGGCGCATTCCACGCCGCAATGACGGCAGGTGCGGAGGCTTTTTGCTCTACTGGCTGCTCTACCAGAAACTCTTTCCGTACTTCCGGCCCTTCCGGATCTTCCGCTATCTCACGTTTCGTACCGCCTTCGCCACGCTTACCGCGCTGCTGATCGGGTTGGTGGTCGGGCCCTATGTGATCCAGAAGCTGCGCGAGTTCCAGATCGGCCAGTACATCCGCGAGGAGGGCCCGCAGGCGCACCAGAAGAAGGCCGGCACGCCCACCATGGGCGGCGTGCTCATCGCCATCTCCGTGCTGCTGCCGACTCTGCTGTGGGCCGATCTCTCCGATCCGCTGATCTGGATGGTGACACTCTCCATGCTGGCCTTCGGCGCCATCGGTTTCGCGGACGACTACATCAAGGTCGCGCACAAGCGGAACCTGGGACTGACCGGCCGCGCCAAGCTCGGACTGCAGATCACGGTCAGCGCGTGCATCGGCGCCGCGCTGGTCTACCTGGAGACGCAGGGGAACTACTCCACCCGCCTGGTGGTTCCATTCCTCAAGCGTTTCCGTCCCGACCTGATCATCACCTCGTTGCAGCACGTGCCGCATCTTTACTACCTCAGCTTCCTTCCGTTTCTCATCTTCACCGTGCTGGTGATCGTCGGCTCGAGCAATGCCGTGAACCTGACCGATGGCCTCGACGGGCTCGCGATTGGCTGCACCATCATCGCCGCTGGCGCGCTCACGGTGCTCACCTATGTGAGCGGGCATGTTGTCTTCGCCGAGTATCTGGAACTGCCGCGCATGCCGCTGGCCGGTGAGCTGACGGTATTTTGCGGATCCCTGGTGGGCGCCAGCATTGGCTTCCTCTGGTACAACGCGCACCCC
>DASQRJ010000199.1:0-6516 GCA_035642955.1 Acidobacteriaceae bacterium | reverse complement strand
ACAGACGACCCGCTACTCTCTCCAACTCAGTCCCATCGAACTCTCCAGCCAGTCCGATTGTGGTGTGCTGGAGATGGAGATCGTCGCGCATCCGGAGGGCCCCGGCGAGGCGATTCGCACCCGTTCACGCCAGTGGCTTCCGATCTTTGAGCGCATCTGCACTCTGCTGAGCAGTTCGCCCTTTCAGCGCAAAGCCATGCATCGGACGCTGACGGCCGGCGTGCCCATGCACGTACTGGATCGTACAAACGGTGAAAAGCAGCTCTTCTCCGAAGAGGAGATCGCGATGTTGGCTCTGAATAAGCCGAACGCGGCTTAGCATCCTGAAATGGAACAACAAAAGGCCGGCGCCCGCCGGCCTTTGTTGTCTCTGGATCGATCCTATGCTTCGGTGGCCACAAGTTCGGCCTTTACGCCCGTAGGACGTGAGCCGAGGAAGCCGTAGTAAATGATGAAGAGATAGCAGAGCACGGGCAGGATGAAGCCGTGATGGATGCCGATGCGGTCCATGATCGCTCCCTGCCCCAGGGGGATGATCGCTCCCCCGACGATCGCCTGCACCAGCAGACCGGAGGCCTTGCCTGTGAGTGGGCCCATTTGCGCCGTACCCAGAGTGAAGATGCTGGGGAACATGATGGAGTTGAACAGGCCGACCAGGAGCATTGACCACATGGCCAGATGCCCGAAGGTGAGCATCGAGGTGACTACCAGACATGCGGCAACGATGGCGAAACAGCCGACGAGCGGTCCTGTGCGCACTCGCTGCAGAATGGCGGAGCCGGCGAAGCGGCCGACCATGAGGCCGCCCCAGTAAAAGATCAGATACGCGTTGGCGCGCTGAGCGGAAAATGCACCGATGTCGGCATGCTCCATGTAATTGACCAGGCTGCTGCCAATGGCAACCTCTGCACCCACATAGGCGAAGATGCCGATGGCGCCGAGCCAGACGTGGCGATGGGACCAGATGGAGCCCATGAGATTGTCAGGGTCGCCGGTGGTGCGGAACTCGCGTGTGGTCTGAATGCGCGGCAGCTTCACCACGGCGATGGCTATCGCCAGGATGAGCAGCATAATGCCGATGCCGGCGTAGGGCAGCTTGAGCGAGGTGGCCTGCTCCAGTTTGGTCATGCGTGCCGTTTCGGCTGCACTAGCAAGGATGAAGGCGCTGCCAAAGAGGGGCGCGATGACGGTGCCCAGCGAATTGAATGCCTGGGTCAGATTCAGCCTGCTGGAGGCGGTTTGCGCAGGGCCCAATACGGTGACATAGGGATTCGCAGCGACCTGCAGCGCCGTAACCCCGGCGGCGAGCACGATTTCCGCAGCAAGGAAGAAGGGATAGGACTGGGCGCCGGCCGCGGGCAGGAAGAGAAAAACGCCCAGCGCCATGACGCCGAGTCCTACCACCATGGTGCGCTTATACCCAATGATTTCGATCAGCTTGCCGGCCGGCTGCGCAAAGATGAAGTAGCTGCCGAAGAAAGAGAACTGCACCAGCATGGCTTCGGTGAAGTTCAAGGTAAAGATCTGCTTTAGATGAGGGATCAGCGTGTCATTGAGGGTGGTGAGGAAGCCCCACATGAAAAAAAGCGTGGTGACAACAGCCAGCGCTCTGCCGGTGTGGGCGCTGCCGCTCTCTGACGCAGAAACAGTTTGTCCTGAAGCGCTTCCTAGAGCCATCAGACCTCTCTCAAAACCTCCTGAGGACACTAACACAAACGGCCAAATACGGGCCTGCGCGCTTAGCTGAAACGATTACTGCTCGTGATAGCTCCGCATCAGGCCGCCGTCGATGACATAGGTAGATCCTGTGATGTACGCAGCATCGTCGGATGCCAGGAAAGCGGCCAGGGCAGCTACTTCGTCCACGCTCCCGAGACGGCCCAAGGGGATGTTCTTCAATAGTGCGTCGAGTTCCGTCTTGTCGTTGAGCAGACTGGTGTTGATCGGCGTGCCGATCGCACCCGGCGCGATGTTGTTGACGGTGATGTTCTTCGGACCGAGTTCGACAGCAAGGTCGCGCATCAGCATGCGGATGCCGCCTTTGCTGGCGCAATAGGTCGAAAAATGTGGGAAGACCATGTCCTCGTGGACGGAGGAGATGTTGATGACGCGGCCGGGCTTCCGGGCAGCCAGCAGCCTTTGCACGAAGTACTGCGTCAGGAAGAACGGACCTTTCAGGTTCACGGCGAGCACCTTGTCATAGTCGGCCTCGGTGACCTCCCAGAAATCAGCCTCTTTCTCCATGCCTGCATTGTTCACCAGGATGTCGCATCCGCCGTAGCTCTGCCAGGCAGCGTCGATCAGCTTGCGGATCTCTTCCATGCTGGTGACATCGGCCTGGCAGAGGATGCCCTGGCCGCCTGTTTTCTGGATGGCAGCCAGCGTCTGCTCTGCTCCCTCCGGGTGGCCTACGTAGTCCACGACAACGCGAGCGCCCTCCTGCGCAAAACGCACTGCGATTCCCTGTCCGATCCCGGAACTCGATCCGGTCACCACCGCGATGCGATCTTTCAGGCGCGTCATGACTCTCCTAGTGAGATGTTCGATATCCCCGCAGCGTCGGGACCGCGACCGAGGTTTGTTGACTACGATGCATCCGTCTCATTACCGATGCTAAAGGGTAGGCGAGACGGTGGGGCCAGCCGGCGGAAGAGGACGCTCGTCCGCCGGACGAAAGATGTGGCGGAAAAGATCTGTGCCGCCCCCCGGCCACCGCATCATGACCAGCATGAGACCCAACGCCAGGAGCGGCACCAGCAGGCCAGTGTGCAGCGATCCGGTACGCGCGGCAAGTTGACCGGTGGCCCAGGGCAGGCTGGCAGTCCCCACGCCGGCGACGGCGAACATCCAACGGGTTTGCGCAGGATTCCGGGCCAAAGACATGAAGATGGAGACGCAGATGGGAAAGATAGGAGCCATGCTGAAGCCGGCCACGGCAGCGGACAACATCACCGCCGGCAGGGCGTGCAGGGTGAGCAGGGCAGCCACACCGACGAACGCACAGATCAAGGCCACGGCGAGAAGCATCTCTTCGCGCACCCGCAGCAGGACAGCGGGGACAACGGCCCGGCCAACGAGCAGCGAAAGCCAGAAGCAGGACGCCGCCAAGGGAGGCGCCGCAGACATGTGGAAATCGAGCCGGTGAACGTAGGTGAGCACCCAGCCGCCTAACGCGGCCTCGGTTCCGCAATACAGCAATCCGAAGATAGCGAAAAACGTCACGATGCGTTTGGAACTCTGCGCGGTTGAGACTCGCGGTGAGAGCTCTTGTGTGCTGACGGTTCGCTCGTTTCCCAGGCAGAGCGCCAGCAGCGCACTGAGGGCTCCAGCGGCGGCCATGCACCAGAAAAGGCCGCCAACACCGGCGCGATGGATGACACATTGCACGGCAAAGGGAGATACAGCCGCGCCGGCACTCCAGGAAAAGTTGAGGAGGGTGAGCATGGCGGCCCGCCGTTCGCGATAACGGTCGCCGGTGAGCACGCTGTTGGCGGTCATGGCCAAACCCAGACCCGTGCCAAAGAGGAGGAAGAAGAAAAACAGAGCGTGACCACGGCCGAGGGCGAGACCAGCCATGCCGATGGCGATCATGGCCATGCCGGCAGCGAGATTGCGGTGGAACGGCGGCCGCACCAGCAGTGCGCCCATGGCTGACCCGGCAAAGACCGCCAGCAATAACCTGCCGGAGCCGGCATCGTCCAGATGCCAGAGCGCCGCCAGTGCCGGAAGGCCACTGCCCAGCAGCGTCATGCCGATGCCGGTCATCACTTCCATGCACTGGATGCCGAGAATGGGAGCTAGTGCATAACGCGGGGCATGGTGCGGCGCAGATCGGCTTGGATTCAGGCTGGCGGACACGATGGTTCCCGGGTGGATTCGCGCGCCATGAGCGCGGGCTCCACCGCCACCTGGTCACCATACTCCTGCTGATTCTTGATTCTGCTGAGCACGATGCGGGCGGCAATGCGGCCCATATCCTCCAGCGGCTGCCGGATGGTGGTCAAGCTGGGCGTGGTAAAGGCGGCGGCGCGGATGTCATCGAAGCCCATGACCGAAACATCCTCCGGCACCCGCAATTTGGCATCGCGCAGGGCGCGGATGGCGCCGATCGCTGCCACATCGTTGAAGGAGAACAGGGCGCTGAAGCGCTTTCCGCGGGCGAGCAACTGCTCAATGACGGGGTAGCCGAGTTCCGGCGAGGTGAGGTCGCGGTCGAGCTGCACCACCAGCGATGGATCGATGCACAGACCTAACTTCCTGGCGGCGACTTCAATGCTGCGCCAGCGATCTTCTGAATCGGAACTGATAGGGTGGCCGCGCATGAACGCGATGGAGCGATGGCCCAGTCGATACAGGTGACCGAGGGCCAACTCGGCAGCCTTGCCCTGATCGAGAATCACATTGGTGACGCCGACGATGTGGCGATGGGCGGCGACGGCGACGGCGGGCACCGGGAAATTGTGTTGGAAGGCGGTATCCACGAGGATGAGACCCTCTGCTCCGCGGCCCACCAGCAGGCGTGCGTACTGCTCCACCAATTCAGGCTTATGACGATGATGTGCGGTGAAGTAGAAATAGCCCTCCTGAACCAACTGATCGCCGACACCACTCAGCACCTGGGTATGATAGCCCTCGCCCAATTCCGGCACCAGAATGCCGATGGTGTGCGTGCGCTGGTTGCGCAAGGAGCGGGCCAGCAGGCTGGGCTGATAGTTGAGTTTCTTCGCCGCGGCCTTGATGCGATCGCGGGTGGCCTGCGGGATGGATCGGCCCGGCACGTCGTTCAGGACTACGGAGATGGTCGCCGGACTTAGACCGAGGTGCTCGGCCAGCGTCTTCAGGCTCGCCGGCTTTTCTCCGAGCATCTTTTCTTGCTTCTTGCGCGCCATTGGTCTCCGCGATGGTCGGGGTGCGTGAAGGAGATAGTAGCCCTGCGACCCGGTTTCGCGCATCCAGAAAATGCTTATTGCGGCCGAATCAATGCCTGCTGCGGAAACCGTACCACATCGGCCAACAGACTATCGTTTGTCCTAGACCCATTTTCACAACTACTCTGTCCTTACCCACATTCGCGAGGAGTAGCTTTTCTTAGCAGAAAGCGGCGTCAGCACTTATTGCGAGCCGTAGATCGTTCGTAAAAACACTTTGAATGGCGCGGCAGCCGGCGCAAGGCCGCTGATGCGCCCGGAGGCCCGGAATGCGTTCCCTGTTGCTTTGCATACTCGCTCTGTGGACGGCCGCACCCTGGATTTCGCTCCATGCCCAAACCGCCGACACCGGTTTTGTGCATGCGCAGGGAGGCGAACTGGTGGATGGCAACGGCCGCCCGTTGATGCTGCGCGGTACAAACCTGGGCAATTGGCTGGAGCCCGAGGGCTATATGTTCCTCTTCGAGTCCGGCCCAAGCTCGCCACGTGAGATCGAAGACTATTTCGATGAGCTGATTGGGCCGGAACAGGCGAAGGCCTTCTGGCATCAGTATCGCGACGTATACATCACGAAGGCTGACATCGACCTGCTGAAGTCCACGGGAATGAATTCCGTTCGCGTGCCGATTCATTACAAGTTCTTTACCAAGGGCAATGACGAAGGCTTCCGGCTGCTGGATCGGGTCGTCAGTTGGGCCAAGGCGGATGGCATGTACGTAGTGATCGACATGCACCAGGCGCCCGGGGGTCAGACCGGCACCAACATCGATGACAGCTACGGCTACCCCTGGCTATATGACTCACCCGGCGACCAGGCGGAACTGATCGACATCTGGAAGCGCATCGCCGACCAGTACAAGGACGAACCCGCCGTGCTGGGTTACGACCTGCTGAACGAGCCCATCCCGCACTTTCCGCAGTTGCAGAAATACAACGACCAGCTGGAGCCCTTGTACAAGCGGATTGCCGCGGCGATCCGCGAAGTGGACACACACCACGTGCTTATCCTTGGCGGAGCGCAGTGGGACACGAACTTCAGCATCTTCGGGCCGCCCTTCGACAGCAATGTGATGTATCAGCTCCACCTGTACGAGTTCAATACTCCGTGGAATCCGACCACTGCTGCCCATACGGAGAAGTCGCTTGCGCGGTATGTGGCCTTTCGCGATAAGTATCACGTGCCGATCTGGCTTGGAGAGTCGGGCGAGAATGACGACGATTGGATCCGCAATTTTCGACTGCTGCTCGAGAAGGACAAGATCGGGTGGTGCTTCTGGCCATACAAGAAGATGGAGAAGAGCTCAGCGATCGTTTCCATCCAGCCGCCGGAGCACTGGAATGAGATCGTGAAGTACGCGGGCGAACGCCGCGGCGTGGGGGACACGGAGAAGCAACTCGGCATGCGTCCTTCGCCGGAAGTGGCGGCCACTGCGCTGAAGCAGCTTCTGGAGAATGTGAAGGTGGCGAAATGCCGTGTCAACACCGGGTATATCGAGGCACTTGGATTGACAGTGCCGGCGGGTGGGGTACCGCTCCGCGCAGAGCAATAGACCCGTCTATTTGTAGATGAGACGAATCTCCGTCGTGG
>DASQRJ010000198.1:0-2149 GCA_035642955.1 Acidobacteriaceae bacterium | reverse complement strand
ATCGAAGATGCCCGCGATCGCGATCAACCCCAGCACCGGCCATCCCGGCCAGGAAAGCATGGGTGCCGCATCGCGTTTCACGCCTCCGGCACGGCGGGTAGCGATCCAGGTGACGATCACGGCCAGCGTCGCGCTGGCCAGGCGCGACCATGCCAGTGACCACAACACGCCGCCGCCGCCCGCCAGCTTCAGCAGGATGAACAGGCAGCCAAAGCTGCCGCCCGCTGCCGCGCCCAGTAAAATCGCCTGCTTCGACGATGGCGAACCCGGTGCGCGCGCAATCATCCAGATCGCCACCGCCGCCAGCACGATGCCCGCAATCTGGGGCACGCGCGGGAAACCTTCGGTGACGAAAGCCCACAGCACCGGCAGCACGGCGGCCAGCACGCCACTCACCGCCGCCGTCAGTCCCATCCCACCCAGCGACAGCGCCTTGTACAGCACCATCACGCCCGTGCCGCACGCCAGCCCGGCCAACGCTCCATAGATAGCGGATGGCGTGTCCGGCCATGTCGACCGGTGCAGCAGCGCCAGCGACACCAGCATCGCCAGGCTCAGGGAATGCGACAAGGTCACCACCGCAGACGAGGGCAGACGCCGCGCCGCGATGCCGCCCACAAAATCGCTGGTGCCCCAGATTGCCGCCGAAGCCAGGCTCAGCCCCACGGTCGCTGCGGAGCCGGCGCCGCTCACCTCAGTCGTCACTGTGAGGAAGCTGTTGGGTAGTAGCCGCGCCGCGCAATGACCTCTAGGTTTGGCCGTTCCACGTGTACATCCAGCGGGCGATAGCGTCCATCGATTGTCGGCAGATGGCTGTAATAGCCAAGCGTGTACTGCGTGCGGATCTCCTTGGCGATGGTGGCGAAGCTACGCTCCATGCCGTCAGCGGAGAACTGCGATTCCAGCACGCCGCCGGTTTGCAAGGCGTAACGAGGCAGCACGTTTTCGACCGGGATCAGCGGAATGTGCACGCGATCCAGATAGCCCAGGCCCCAGGTTGCCGCATCGCCCACCATCGTCCCGTATACCGTCTCCTGATTGTGCTGCAGAAATTGGATCACCTCACGCACCGTCGCCTTCGAGCGCATATCCTTGCCGTCGCTGATGACATAGATCACGCGCCGCCGCTCCTTCGGCCGATCCTGCAACGCTTTTCCCGCCGCCAGGATCGCGTCGGAAAGCGTGTGCGTCTCACGCGGGATGTTGAAGTCGTATCCCGGCCGGTCATTGCCGTTTACATTCGGATCCACGGCCTTGCCGTTGATCGTCGGTCCCGTGACGCCCAGGGGGCCACCCACCTGCGCTCCACCTATGTCGGTGCCTTCTTTCTTTGAGCGCTCGAGCACTGAGGGCAGGCGATCGCCCTGCGTCGCGGTAAAGGTCGTCTGTTCGGTCACGCCGTTGGCGTAGGTAAACACCGCGGCTTCGTCCTGCGGCGTGAATGCGCCCTGAATCGCCGACAAGCTCTGGTTCACCTTCTTCATCGTGTCCTTGGTCACGCTCTGGTCGATCACGAAGGCCACCGACAACGGCACCGGATCGACGCTGAAAAACGAGATGTGCTGCCGCTGGCCGTTTTCGTAGATGCGGAAATCGCGATAGGTCAGCCCCGCCACCTGGTGATGGTTTTTATCCAGCACCGTCACCGGCACCGGGATGTAAGTTGTATTGGCGCGGAGGACAAATCCCCGCGCCTCTTCCGCGTTTTTCGGGATGTAGGGGGCTTCCTGTTGCGGCGGCCCATCCGGATTCGGCGCATTGGTCTGCGGCGGCGGCGGAGCCTGTACCTGGTCCTGATCTCCTTCCGGAGCCGATGCTTTGCCCGGAGCCACTTGCCGGGTCAGGTTCCGCAGGTTATCTGCACCCTGGCTCGGCGTGGCGCTGGGCGCATCCGGCACACCCTGCTGCGCGCCGCTGTCCCCGGAGGTGCTTTCGGAGCCACTCGCCTGCGATCCCGATGTCTGCGATCCCGATGTTTGCGGGGCCGGAGTGTTCTGTTGCGCACTCGGGCCATCGGGCAGGGAACTACTGCCGCTCTGCTGTGCTGCGCCAATCGTCAGTCCCATCAGGGGAACTGCTGCCACCAAACTCCACGCCCACTGCTTTCCGACCAAAGCTCCTCCACACCATCTCCCGGGCTATCCCGTCT
>DASQRJ010000197.1:0-6547 GCA_035642955.1 Acidobacteriaceae bacterium | reverse complement strand
CTTGACCGCGTTCAAGCCTCAACAATTCACGGCCGTTTTCGGGCCCTTGCGCCAGTACACGTCCACGATTCGTCAACCGCGCTTCCGTTCATCTGCATCCCCGGCAGCCAGCAGCGCCATCCGCATCTGTCTGCTTGTCTCTAGTCCCAGCCATCGGCCGGAATAGAACTTCAAAGCTGCGTGTCGCCGGTCGGCATTCTCAAAATCGCGTGATAACAATCGGTGGAGAACAATCTATGTCCAGAAAAACGTTCCGAACAGCGTCGCGAAATAATTCGAGAATCAACCGTCTGCGTCCGCTCGCCGGTTTGCTGGCGACGGGGCTGAGCATTCCGGCGTTCGCTCAGTCCGTGCCGTTCCCAACCTACTCCACAGGGGCGCAGCCAAACGGCTCTTTTGTCGTCAGCGATGGCCAGATCATCACCCCCGCCGGCAAACAAGTCGACCTCGGCATCCGGGTCCGCGCGAAGGCCGTCGCGCTGAACCCCACTGCCAAAAGTCACACCGCCGCCGTCCTTACCATGGGCGCGTCGCAGGCCGTCGAGGTATTCGATACCCGCACCGGCGACGTCCTGCAGAACTACATCCCGTTCGGATCAGATACGAGTGGCAGCTATACCGGTATAGCCTATTCGGCGGACGGCAAATACCTGATTTTCAGCCAGGACAGCAGCAATGTCACCATCGCCAATGTCTCTGCAGAGGGCCTGCTGAGCGATAACACCCAGGTAAGCGTGCCGCCGAATAATTCCTTTATCACCTGCTTTCCGAACAGCCCGCCGGCCGCTTATGCCAACCCCTGCGGCTCGTTCTATTCTTCGAAGACTTCTTATCCCGGCGGCGTCGCGTTATCAAGTGATGGCAAGAGCGCTTATGCCTTGCTGAACCAGAACGATACACTCACCAAGATCGACCTGACCGCGAAGCAGCCGACCCAGGGTCGGCAGATCCGCGTCGGCAACGCGCCGCACAGCATCGTGATCGACAGCAACGGCACGACGGCCTACGTCAGCAACGAGGGTGGCCGGGCCGCTACAGAGGCGGACTTCCAGGTCAACTCGGCTGGCACTGAAATCGTCGCCGACCAGGTGGTTGGCGCCGCAGTTACCGGTACCGTTTCTGTGGTTGATCTGGCGAAGATGAAGGTCACCGCTACTATCGCGACGGGTCTCCACCCGACCGGGATGGCGTTCTATGGCGGTTACCTGTTGGTCGCCAATACCTACAGCGACACCATCTCAGTTATCGACACGAACACCAACGAGGTGAAGCGGACGATCAACGTAGGGCTCCCGATCAAAGTGCCCGGCCAACGCCAGGCGGCCTATGGCGCCGCGCCCAACTCGATCGCCGTCGATGCCACGACAGGCATTGCCTACGTCGCTCTTTACAACGCGAACGCGATCGCGGTCGTCAACCTAAACGCCAGCCCGAAGAATGCCGTCATGGGCATGATCCCGGTGGCCTATGCGCCGAGCTCGGTCGTACTAAACAAGGCCGATAGCAAACTTATCGTTGCCAACGATAAGGGCGTCGGCACGCTCTATTCGTTCGAGACCGACCACGGAGTCACCGGCCTGAATACCCACCAGGACAATGGCACCGTGAGCATCATCCCCGTACCGGATAGCGCTAAATTAACGGCGATGACGGCGCAGGTTTTCCAGAACAACCACTGGGATCTGACGGAGAATATCAAGTCTGCCGCAGGTGGCCACCAGGAGAACAAGGCGGTCGCAATCCCGGACAAGATCGGCGATCCGTCGCTGATCAAGCACGTGTTCATGATCATCCGTGAAAACCGCACCTATGATCAGATGCTGGGCGACGTGGCTGCCGGCAATGGTGACAGCTCGTTGGCGGTGTTCGGCGGCAAGGACACCCCGAACGTGCACAATCTGGTGACCCGCTTCCCGCTCTTCGACAATTTCTACGATCCGAGCCGCCAGTCGGCGGACGGGCACCAGTGGATCACCGAAGGCCTGGCGCCCTATGCCGACGACATCCAGTCGCCTGACTGGGTGCGCAGCTATCCGGGCGGGAACGCCGGCGATGCACTCGCCTATCAGAACAAGGGCTTCCTGTTCTCGGAAGCGACAGCCGCCGGTCTTCCAGTGAAGATCTACGGCGAATACGTCGAGAACGACACGTTCAAACAGCCGAACGGGTCGACCAAAGAGCCAAGCTGGAGCCAGTTTTACACCGACTCGAAGAACTTCGAGGCGGGGACCGAGAAGACGCTGTATTACCAGAATACGGTCCACGCACAATCCTCTCTCCCGGCCGTATCCAACCACCTCATCACGAACTTCCCGCAGTTCGATCTGGGCATCCCCGACCAGTTCCGCGTCGATGTGTGGCAGCAGGACTTTAAGAATGACGTCGCGGCCGGTACGGTGCCGGCGTTGAGCATCCTTTGGGTAATGGACGACCACACCGGCGGCCCGCCGACTGCGGACGCCGAACAGGCCGATAACGACCTGGCCGTGGGACGCATCATCGACTACATCAGCCACAGCAACGTATGGTCCTCGTCGGCGATCTTCATAGAGGAAGACGATGCGCAAAACGGCGTCGATCACGTCGACGGTCATCGCAGCCCGGGCTATATCGTCAGCCCGTACACTGTGCAGAACGGACCCACCGACCACACCTACTACACGCAGGTCAACATGACTCGGACGATCGAGCAAATCCTCGGTCTGCCGCCCATGAACCAGTTCGACCTCGTGGCATCGCCTATGAGGACGGCCTTCGTCCAGGGCGATGCTCCCGCAGAAAACTTCAAGCCGTGGAAGCACGTGCCGAACCAGGTCCCGCTGGACCAGGGCGTCACGACTACAACTGCAGCCAATCAATCCATCAGCCCTGCGGTCAAGGCCCTGAAGGTAGCTTGGCTCCAGAAGAAGAAGCAGATCTTCGCCGGCAAACTGAACAAGCCCGATGCCGAAGATCCTGACACCGTTAACCACCTGAACTGGTACATGTCGACCGGGTTTACGCGGCCCTATCCCGGCGAGAGCACGGTTCGCCCCCCGAGCGAATTTAACAAACCGGCACCCGCCGGTGATCTGGACGACTAAAACACGTTCCGACCGTAACGGCCCTTTCCCCAATAAGTGGGGAAAGGGCTTTTTTTGTCACGCACCAAACGCAAAGTCCCCATCGACCTGCAATTCCGCATGAACCGACAGACGGGGCCCGAACGGCAGCGTCAGGGGGACAATGTTGTCTGCTGAGGGCGTTGCCGATGTTTATCCGCGCAACGGCCCACCATGGAGTGGGACACAGCCACGGCGCAGTGCATTCTTGAGGAGGCGGGCGGCTCGGTTCCCGACCTCAAAGGAAACATCATCAGGTACAACAAACCAGAGCCCACTCTTGAGTAAACAACTAAAACTCCAGGCGTAGCGCGAACTGGATCTGGCGCGGAGTGCCGGTGCCAACCGGGGTGGTATTCACGGTGGTTACAATTTGCCCGAAGCTGGAGGAAGACGAGTCAGCCTGGGGCAGACCATATTGCGCGCGGTTGAAGAGGTTGAAGAATTCGCTGCGGAATTGTAGCTGGACACGTTCCGTCAGCGGGATCTGCCTGGCCAGGCCCAGGTCGGTCTGCCAAAGATTGGGACCACGCGCGATATTGCGAGGAGCATCGCCGTAGCCTCCTCCGACTACGGGCGTAAATGCCGCAGGGTTTATCCATCCACTGATTTTCTTTCCCGCGGGCGGGGTGAGGGACACGCCGGGAACAATGTTGGGGCGCTGACTGGTGGTGTAGCCGGTCGCCACAGAGTTGCTGGAGCGGTCTTCCGTCACGTTGATAGGCAGCCCGGAACGAGCAGCGACGATGTTGGTAACACTCCAGCGGCCCAGGATCGCGCTGGCGATGCCAGGTTGGGAGAGAAAGGCTCTGCCGTGGCCAAAGGGCAATTCGTAAACCAGGTTCGCCGTGAGCACATGTCGAACATCAAAATCTCCCGACGCACGCTCGCAGGGAAGGCAGCCCGGATTCTGGGGATAGTCAGAATCTCCTCCGCCGGCGGAATCCTGGTCGATTTCGTGGGAATAGGTGTAGTTCGCTGAGAAAAGGAAGCCATGACTAAAGCTGCGCTGCAGGCTGCCTACAAAGGCATTATATGAGCTGTTGTTGATGTTCCCTCTCCACTGCACCTGGCCAAATGCAGAATAAGGCCGCAGACCGGTGGTGGGATTGATGAGGTTGACATAGGACGTGGTCAACAGATGCGTGCCCTTGCTGCCGACATAGGAAAGAGTGCCGATAAAGTCGTGTGGCAGCGCCTGCTGCACGGAAGCTCCCCATTGGGCAACGTACATGTCTTTGCGGCGGCGATCGTCGGCTCTGGCGGAAACCGTGCCCGGACCATTCAGAAAGGGTGTGACCGGATAGGAAAGCCCGTGGGTTGTTTTGGAGCTGAGTGAGTACTGGCCGACCTCATTGTTGATGGGGAGATTCTGGTCATCGAGTTGACCGTCACCGTGGTAGATACCAAAGCCGGTGCGCAGGATGGTCTTTCGGTTGAGCGCAGAAGGGGCCCAGGTGACGGAGATGCGGGGGTCAATATCCAGTGTGGACGGCTGGCCGAAGCTGGCGCCTGCGCCGCAGAACCCCTGGGTGCCGCAGGTGGCGAAATCGAAGGGTATGGCCTTACCGTTTACCTCGTGGAACAGGTTGAAGAACATATAGCGAACACCCAGGTTGAAGGTGAGATTGGGGCGATACTTCCACTCGTCTTCGATAAAGGAATAGACCGTGGTCTTACGCAGTCCATTGATTGGGAGTTCCTGGGCATACGTGGCGGAACTGATCGAATTGGCCAGAAAGCCGGCTAACGAGGAGTAGGTGATGGTTCCCGACGAAGTGTTTCCTTGGTTGAGCTGAATGAAGCGGAGCTCGGCGCCGATCTTGAGCGTGTGCGCGCTGCGTACCAGGGTCAGGTTGTCCAAGTAGGAGAAGGTGTTGCCCACGCCCGGTTTGAATTGGTTGTTGGAGAGAGTGGTAAAGCCGGAGATGGCCACGGTATAGGGAATGTTGGCCAGCCCCTGGTTGGTGGTGTAGACATTCCCGCGGTTAAAACCAAATTTCAACTCGTTGACCATTCTGAAGGAGAAGACGTGCATGGCTTCCAATTCGCCGTTTACCGGCCGGGAGGTGATCAGCGCCCGGTCGAGCAGATAGTCTCCACCCTCGGCGGCCGGCGCGTCACTGTAGGCAGCGTCGAAGTTGAAGCGCATGTAAGCCGTGTCTCTGGGTGAGAACTGGTGATCGATCCTCAGCATGGCGGAATCCTCATGATCCAGTTGCCGGCCGGAGCCGGAAAACTGGTTTTCATCGGCGTTGCCAGCCACGGGGGAAAGGCCCGTCGCCGGAAAGGCATTGAGGATGGGGACCAAAACCGGATTTGCCGCTGCTACCTGGGTACGAAAAGCCAGGCTGGGGACAAAGCCCAGCAGCGGCTGTCCGTAGCTCTGGCGAATTCCCTCGTAGTTGAGGTAATAGAAGGTGCGGTCGCGAACGATGGGACCGCCCAGGTCTCCGCCAAATTGGTTGAGACGAAAGGGCAGCCTGGTAGACAGGATAGGCTCACGAGAATCGAGAACATCATTACGCAGAAACTCAAACATGCCGCCATGCAAAGTGTCCGAACCGGACCTGGAAGCAACCGCGATTTGCGCTCCGGGCGTACTTCCGTTATCCGCGGTAAATAGCATCGTCTCGATCTGGAACTCCTCAATCGCGTCACTGGGAATAGCGATGCGGACAAAAGACTGCTGTGCCTGGTTGACGACGTTGGTCGCGTCAATGCCGTCGAAAACAAAATTGTTGTCGTCCAGTCCGCGGCCGGCGAAGCGAATACTGCGCTGGTTGCTGCCACCGGTGTCGACGGCGCCTGGAACCAATGCAGTCAGCGTCGACCAGTTTCTTCCGTTGAGAGGAAGATCCTTCACTTGTTTTGATTCTGCCCGCCCGCCTAGGGCGTTCGTCGTCTGGTCCAGTTGCGCCGGCTGGCTGGAGATCATAATCTGCTGATTCGTACTGGCTACCTCCAGCTTTGCATCAAGCGTACGGGTGCGACCCTCCGTCTGAATCACATGGTCGAAAGTGAGCGTGGCGAAACCGTTTTGGACGAACTTGACGGTATAGGCGCCGACTGGAAGCGCGGGGACTTCATAGGTTCCGGTATTGGTGGTCACGGTTTCGCGGGTGGTGCCGTTGTCCGGCTGCAATACGGTCACATGGACACCGGGAACCGACTTTCCTGCCGGATCAGTGACCGTCCCACTGAGGTCTGCGCGATCGACCTGGGCGACGCCTGGGAGACCAACAGACGCCGAGATGCAGAGAAGCAGTATGCGGAGCAGACCGCCGGAGCCGTTCACTGTCATAGCGTGAGTTAACCTTTCCGTTGTGGAGGAAGCAGAACCGCTTCCGCAGATAAGCAATTTCACTCGCAGATGGTTACGAAACCGTAATCTTCAGGCTAAAATTTTGTGACTGGAGACACATTGTCGTTATTTGCAGCGAGGT
>DASQRJ010000196.1:0-2369 GCA_035642955.1 Acidobacteriaceae bacterium | reverse complement strand
GGAATGGTAGGTACTTCCGGTGGCGGTGGCGCCAGCAGGCTCCAGCGGCCGGCGGTGTTGCGGGCGCGCTGATTGCTGCCACGCATACGAAAGGGTGCCGCGCTGGCCGATTTGCGGCGCGGATCGATGAGGGCGCGGAGGCTGTTGTAGCCATCGGCAGTGACGAGGCCGGCAGCGACGAGCTCCCAAAGGCCGTTATGGAGTTCGGTGATGGGTGTTGCGAGCTGCCGCGCGAGATCGGCGGCGAAGGCGGCGCCGGCCTGCTCGAGCGAGGCGCGCACACGTAACGCAAGCGGTGACAGACAGACGGCAAGCGCGCTCTCCGGCAACTCGCGGGTGCGGAGACAGCCGTCCATCCAGTGTGCGTCTTCGCGCAGAAAGAAGGTGATGGGCGCCATGCTGGTGGGGACGACGCGGCGGGGCGCACCGCCCTCCGGCGAGAGGAAGGCCGGGTGCGGCGAGATGCGGCCCCAGCCGACGACGCCGGCCATGCAGAGCGTGTCGAGCGCGCGCGGATCGTAGTTGGCGATGCGCTGCGGTAAGAGCGTGCGCTCCCACTCGATGGCTGGGGCTTCGAAGCCTTCGAGTTTGCGGAGTGCGTCGAGCACGCCTTCTTCGCCGGTGAGCTGCGTCTGCGGCGCGAGGTGTTGCCACCGTAGCAGCCAGGCCATGTATTGCGCGGGGGCGACGGGTTCGATCTGTTTGCGTAAGGTATGGATGGTGCGCTTGTGGATGCGCTGGAGGAGTCTTCGTTCACACCACTCAATTTGCCATTGAGGCAGATGCGACTGCGTCGCGCTTTGTTCGGTTCGCTCCCTTTGGTCGCTCTCGTCTGATGGTGCGGATGAATCGAACGGAACTGCGGGTCCTTCGCTTCGCTCAGGATGACAAGAATCGGTGGTCTGTTCGAAGTTGCCGCGGAGGATGGTGCCTTGGAATTCCATGGCTACCAGGGCGGTGAAGACGGATTGCGGTGCGAGGCCGAGATGTTGCGCGAGTGATTGCGCGGTTTGTGGGCCGAGGATGTTGAGCCAGGCATGGAGGGATTTTTGTAACAGCGACAGATCGGGCGTGGCGGAGAGCAGCGATGCATGGTCATCGATTCGCTCGGCGGCCAGCACGTGCTGCGCGACTATGCATGCGCGCGACTGCGAGGTTAAGCGATCGAGCAGGATGCGCCAGCCGATGGCGCGGGGATCCGTGAGGATGGATGCGGGGACGATGACGAGCCCGTAGAGGAGGTCGTGGAGTTCGTGCTCGTCGCGGATGTCGGGCCAGCACTCTTCGCGGACCTGGCGGATGGCGTCGGGATCGAGGCGTCCGGCTTCGCCGAGGAGCTTGTCGGGGACCATGCCGCGCATGTTGACGGCGCGGGCGCGTCGTTCCTCGATGGGTGCATCGTCGAGGAAGGCGTAGGGATTGGCGTTGAGCAGGCCGTGCGAGAAGACCGAGGGGATGGTGGAGTCGACGGCAACGCATTTGATTTCGCCGGACTGGATTTTCCCGATGACGTCGATAAGACCGGCGAGGTCCATGGCTTCGCCGAGAACATCCTTCATGACTTCGCGAACGAGCGGATGGTTGGGGATCTGGATGTCGCCTTCGATGTTTTCGAAGCAGGCGGCGGCTTGCGGAAAGACGCTGGCGAGCAGGTCTTCGCCGCGGGTGCGCTGGATTTGCGGCGGAACCTTTTTGCCTTTCTGGAACCGCAGCAGTTGCAGACTGCGGGTGGCGTCCCAGCGGAAACGGGTTTTGAAGATGGGCGAGGCAAGCGAGGCCTGCTCCAGCAGTTCCGTAACGGTGTGGGTGGTGAGGAACCGGAAGACGTCGGCGAGAGGGAAGGAGTGCTGCTCGGCGAGCGAGATGTTGAGGCCATTGTCGGTGGCGGCGGCCTGGAGCTCGAAGTTGAAGCCGCGGCAGAAGCGTTTACGCAGGGCCAGGCCCCAGGCCTTGTTGATGCGGCCGCCGAAGGGCGCATGCAGGATGAGCTGCATGCCGCCGCCTTCATCGAAGAAGCGTTCGGCGATGATGGTGGTCAGCGTAGGAACGGTGCCGAGGACGGCGCGGCCGGCGACTATGTAGCCGATGAGCTGCTCGGCGCCCGCGTCGCTGAGGCCGCATTCCTCTTTCAGCCAGGTAACTGTAGTGGCGACAGATGGATCGGCCTGGCTGATGTAGCCGGGAAGCAGTCCCGGGGTGCGGGCGGCGATGTTTTCACGCAACTGGCAGACCCAGCGCGAGAGCTCCATGGTGCGCTGCGGCGCTTCGCCGCGCCAGAAGGGCACGGTGGGCGGCTGGCCGTGGGCGTCTTCGACATACATGCGGCCGGCTGTTTCGATGGCGGAGATGCGCCAGGAGGCGTTGCCGAG
>DASQRJ010000195.1:0-3657 GCA_035642955.1 Acidobacteriaceae bacterium | reverse complement strand
CCTTTCCCACCGTCCACCGCAACCTGGGCATCGCGCTCTTCAACGTGCGCGGAGATGCTGACGCTGCCGTCGCGGCCTTCGATCGCGCGCAAGCCGCCGATCCGCGAGACGGCCGCATTCTGTATGAGCGTGACCAGCTCTGGAAGCGTACCGGTATCGCTCCCCAGCGGCGTCTCGCCGAACTGCTGCGCCATGCCGGCCTGGTGGCCGCCCGTGACGATCTCTCCGTGGAACTGGCCACGCTCTACAACCAGACAGGTGCGCCGGAGAAGGCGCTGGCCAATCTGCTCGCGCGCAACTTCCAACCCTGGGAAGGCGGCGAAGGCCTGGTCCTCGGACAGTTCGTCCGCGGCCGCCTGCTGCTGGCGCGGCACGCCATCGCCACCGGAAAGCATAGCGACGCGATCGCTCATCTCGAATCGGCGCTGCATCCTCCGCCATCGATAGGCGAGGCGCGGCACCTGCTCGCCAACCAGAGCGACATCGAATACACCCTGGGCGTTGCGCACGCGGCCGCGGGTCACAGCGTCGAAGCAGAACGCTGGTGGCAGCGTGCCTCCCGACAGGCGGGCGACTTTCAGCAGATGAGCGTGCTCTCGGTCTCCGACATGACCTACTGGAGAGGCGCGGCGCTCGACCAGCTGCAGCAGCCGCAGCGGGCGGATGAAGTCTTCCGCAACATCGCCGCATACGCGGACGAGCTCGAAGCGCAGGAGCCGAAGATCGACTACTTCGCCACCTCACTGCCCGCGATGCTGCTCTTTCATGAAGATCTGGCGCATCGCAATCGCGTGCTCGCCGCGTTCCTGCGCGCCCAGGCCGCGTATGGCCGCAACGGCGCACAGGCTGCCATCCCACTGCTGCGAAAGATACTCTCGCTCGACAGCAATCATGCCGGCGCCTCCGATCTGCTGCAGCAGGCCGAGCTTGGCGCGCGCCAGGCCGAATCGCAACACACATCGGAATCGCAACCTCCTGCAAGGACGAGATAAGCGTGCACTCCGCGCCGTCCGCTGCATCTCCCGGCGAACCCCACGCGCAGCAGCTTCACCTGGGCTACCTGCTTTGGATCGCCACCGTCGCCGCACTCGGCGGCTTTCTCTTCGGCTACGACTGGGTTGTCATCGGCGGCGCAAAGCCTTTCTATGAAGCATATTTTCACCTAACCACCGATACGCTCATCGGCTGGGCCAACAGTTGTGCCTTGGTGGGCTGCCTCGCGGGGTCGCTGCTCTCCGGCATCATTGGCGATCGGCTGGGCCGCAAGCGTTCTCTGCTGCTGGCCGGCGCGCTCTTTGCGCTCTCTTCCGTGCTCACCGGCTGGGCCTACTCCTTCACCGCATTCATCGCGTGGCGCATCGTGGGCGGCCTCGCCATCGGCCTCGCGTCGAACATCTCTCCCATGTACATTGCCGAGATCAGTCCCGCGGAGTGGCGTGGACGCCTGGTCAGCCTCAACCAGCTCGCCATCGTTTGCGGCATCCTCGGCGCACAGATCTTCGACTGGCAGATCGGCACCCGCGGCGCACACCTCTTCAGCGGATCGCTTTCCGCAGCGGTGTGGAATGCGCAATTTGGCTGGCGCTGGATGTTCACCGCGGTCGCTGTACCTGCCGCACTGTTGTTTGTTCTGGCGAGCGTGATTCCGGAGAGCCCGCGCTGGCTCATCTCCCGCCATCGCAGCGCCGACGCGCAAACCATCCTCGCGCGCATGGGCGGCCGCGAGTACGCGGACAGCATGGTGCACACCATGGAAGGACACCTGCAGCAGGACCGCGTTCGGGAAACCGGTTGGCGAGAGCTTGCCTCGCCAGGCGTGCGGCGTCTGGTGCTCATCGGCATAGGCCTCGCCGTGTTACAGCAGTGGAGCGGCATCAACATCCTCTTCAACTATGCGGAAGAGGTCTATCGCAGCGCCGGCTACGGCGTGAATGACATCCTCTTCAATATTGTGATCACCGGCGCGATCAATCTGGTCTTCACCCTGTTGGCCATGCTCTTCGTCGATCGCATAGGACGCCGCTTTCTCATGCTGCTTGGCTGCGCCAGCGTTGGCGTGGTCCACATCGCACTGGCGATCGTCTATCACATGCACCTGCGCGGTTTGCCCATTCTCCTGCTCACGCTGTGCGCGATCGGTTGTTACGCCATGACGCTCGCGCCGGTCACCTGGGTGCTGATCACGGAGATCTTTCCCAACCGCGTCCGCGCTCGCGGCGTCTCACTTGCCGTATCCGCGCTATGGGCCTCGTCCTTCCTGCTGACCTTTTCGTTCCCTGCGCTCACCGGCGCTTTTGGCCAGTCCGGGGCCTTCGTTCTCTATGGCGTCACCTGCCTGGTGGGCTGGATCTGCGTGCGCAGCCTGGTTCCGGAAACGAAAGGGCGCAGCCTCGAACAAATTGAAGACCAGATTGGTGGCCAGATTGGAAACCGGATCGAAGGCGCAGCCACTCCGTGACCGCCGCCATAATCTCAGTTCAGTCGCTTCGCAGTTCAGTCGCTTCGCAGTTCAGACGCTTCGTGCCGCCAGCGCCGCCGCGCCGCCCGTCTTGCTGGAAACGCGATGAGCAAAAAGCGGTAGATTGCTCCGGAAGACTGTGTGCGGCGCCAGGCGCGTAGCGTGCTCCGGGCGCACCTTCTCCACCAGATAGCGCAGCAGAATCTCGAACGCCGTCTTCCCCTGCGCAAATGGCCGCTGATACAGCGTCGCCAGGATGCGGCCCTTTTCCAGCATTGCAATGAGCTCTGGGAACAGGTCCGTGCACAGCACCTGCACCTTCCCCAATAGCTGCTGCTCCTCCAGCACCCGCAGCACCGGCAGGCTATTCGCCGTGCTCACATAGATGCCCGCAACCTCTGGATTGCGCTTCAGAAGATTGCGCGTCTGCCGCGATGCCTCCTGTACGCTCTCGTGTGACTCCACCACCGGCAACAACGAGAGATGCGGCGCCAGCAATGCCAGGTTGGCGGCAAAGCCGCGCAGCTTCTCCGCGTGATCCAGCACATGGAGTTCACCCGTAATCATCGCGACCGCGCCGCTGCGCGGAATGGTTCGTCCCAGCAGCTCCGCGGCCAGAGCGCCACTCACATAGGCATCCACCGACACTGCCGCCATGCGCTCGCTGTGCGGTGCGTCACTTGCGACGCATACCATCGCGGTCCCGGCGCGGCTCAGCCGGTTGATCGCTGGCTCGAATTTCGCCGGGTCGCCCGGCGTGAAGATGACGCCATCGAAGCGGCCATCGGGAATCGATTCGAGCAGCGCAAGATCGCCCTCGCCGATGTGGGGATAGGAACGGTATTCGACATCGATCTCTACCCCAAAAACGCTGTTCGCCGCGGATCGCACACCCTCCAGCAGCGGCGTGAAGAACGAATGGATCTGCTCCGGCAGGTAGACGGCGATGCTCAGGCGGCGATTCAGCTTCAGGTTGCGCGCCGCAAGGTTCGGCCGGTAATTCAACTTCTGCGCCATCGCCAGCACGCGTCCTCGCGTCTTCGGATTCACTCCCGGACGGTCGTGAAAGGCACGATCGACCGTGGCAATGGAGATTCCGAGCGCCCGCGCTACGTCCTTGATCCCTGCTTGCTTCTTCCCTTTGTCCATGCAATCTGCATCTTAGCGCAGCACCGTCAGCTTGCCGTCATCCTTCCGGC
>DASQRJ010000194.1:0-5660 GCA_035642955.1 Acidobacteriaceae bacterium | reverse complement strand
AAGTAAGGCCGTAGGCATGAAAAAGCCCCGCCAGCCGGCGGGGCTTTTTTGTTGATTGCCGGCGAACCTAAGCCTTGGTCACCTTGCCGGCCTTGATGCAGCTGGTGCAGACGCGAATCCGCTTGTTGCCCCCGCCGACCTTCGCCTTGACGGGACGCAGATTGACGTTCCAGCGGCGCCGGCTGATGTTGTGCGCGTGGGAGATGTTGTTGCCGAACTGCGGACCTTTGCCGCAAACCTCACATACCTGTGCCATATCCAACTCCAGAACTCGATTGGAAACCTGTACGCGGCGGAATCGTCATGCGGAGAACCCCGCAGAGTACCTTCCGGAGCAAGCCGGGACCGCTTCGCGAGCTTTTAGTGTATCCCGAGAAGCCACTTGCCGACAATCGGATCCTGCCCGAGACCGGCATACTGTAAACGGCAAGCCATGAGAGCGACCCCGCAGGACAAAGACGCGCAGGACAAGGAAAAGCAGGGAGAGAGCGGTCAAAGCCCTTTCGACCGCATGACCCTCGTCTTCTGGACGGCTTTTCTGGTCCGCGTGGCGTACCTCACGATTGCGCATACCTACCGGATCCGGGCTTTTCCTGACCACTTCGAGTATGGCTGGGAGATGGGCCGCATTGGCCGCGCGCTGGCCACCGGCCACGGCTATGCCGACCCCTTCGACGGCCACACCGGCCCGACCGCCTGGGTTGCTCCGCTCTATCCGCTGCTGATTGCCCTCGTTTTCAAGCTCACCGGCATCTACACGCTGACTTCGGCGTGGATTCTGCTGACTCTGAACTCGCTCTTCAGCGCGCTCACCGTCTTCCCCATCGCAGCGATCGGCCGGCGTTGCTTTGCGGCCTCTGGGGCTGCGCGCGCCGCCAGCATCAGCCGCTGGGCCGTCTGGCTGTGGGCACTCTATCCGGCGGCTATGCAATATGCCGTTCGCTGGGTCTGGGAGACCAGCCTGAGCACCCTGTTGTTTACCTGCGCCTTTGCGCTGGCGCTGCGGATGCACCAGTGGTCTCCGGACAGGCCAGGCCAGTTCGCGCTGCGCGATTGGGCGCTTTTTGGGTTTCTTTGGGGCGCAATTGCGCTGGCAAACCCGGCTTTGCTGCTCTTCCTGCCCTTTGCCGGCATCTGGATTCTGACCGGTGCGGGAGACGCACCTGTCCGCGGGCTGGCGGGGGCGGCGCTGAGCGCGGCGATCTTCCTCGCGATGCTGATGCCATGGATGGTTCGCAACACGCGGGTTTTTCATCATTTTGTGCCGCTGCGGGCGAACTTCGGAGCGGAACTCTGCCTGGGCAACGGCCCGGGTGCAACCGGCCTGCTGATGGAATATGACCATCCGCAGAAGGACCCGCAGCAGCTTCGCCTGTACACGGCGATGGGGGAGTACCGCTATGCGCAGATGCGGGGCGAGTTGGCGAAGCGGACGATCCGAGCCGATCCGTGGCTCTTCGTTCGAAACACGCTGAAGCGGCTGGACTTTTTCTGGTTCGGCGTGCCCTCGGCGAGCGGGAACGTCGCCAGCCGGTTCTTCCGCAGCCTCAACTTCGGCTTCCTGAGCACGGCGGGGCTGCTGGGATTGCTGCTGGCGCTCCGGCGACGCGTGTACGGGGCATGGCTCTTCGCGTACGCTTTCCTGACGCTGCCAGCGGTCTACTACTTCGTGACCGTACACGCGCGCTTCCGGCATCCGCTGGAGCCATTGATCGCGCTGCTGGGCGTCTACCTATTTCAAACCAGCACTCGCCGTCCGGGCATGAGCGCCTTCGGCGCGTGATGCTGAGTTCGCTTCCCTCTGGTCGCTCATAAGGGGGAGTCTGAGTGACCAACCCTCTTTGAAGACAGGGCGGGGAAGACAGGGTGGGGAGTCACGCGGCCCGGTTGACCCTGCGAGCTTCTCCGGCTAGACTGAATAGGTTCCGGCGATCCTGCCTGCGCCTCTTTGCGTCTTCGATTCGGACGAGAGGCCGGACTGCAGCGCTGACTCATCACCCGCATCGAGACTATCCGGTACGGCCTGATTGGAGCAGTGCTCGGACCAGCGAAGCATGTATCCGCCCAAACTGACTTTGAGTTTCCGGCTCCGGGGTGTGGAGCTGTGGAGGGTTTATGTACGCAGTGATCCGCACTGGTGGGAAGCAGTATCGCGTGGCGCCTGGCGATGTGCTGCGCATCGAGAAGACCGGAGTCGAGGCCAACGAGACCATCGAGTTCAGCGAAGTGCTGGCCGCCTCCACCTCGGAGGGCGCGCTGGACAAGCCGCAGAACGCCAAGGTGACGGCGACGGTGCTGGGCGATGGCCGTGGAGACAAGATCCTGGTCTTCCATTACAAACGGAAGAAGCAGTACAAGAAGCTGCAGGGACACCGTCAGGCCTTTACGCAGGTGCGCATCAACGAGATCGAAGTGGACGGCACCACGTACCGATCGGAAAAGTAACACCGCCGGAAAGTGGCGTTGCGAAGGCTAACGGTGATGACGCCTTAGGGCATTTGAAAACGGCCGGCGTAAGCGGCAAGAAGTTCAGAGGACTAGAGAGATGGCACACAAAAAAGGGTTAGGCAGTTCGAAGAATGGCCGCGATTCCAATGCACAGCGGCTGGGCGTGAAGCGGTTCGCGGGCGAGGTTGTGCCGGGCGGCTCCATCATCGTGCGGCAGCGCGGCACCCGTATCAAGCCCGGCCTGAATGTCGGCCGCGGCAGCGACGACACGCTCTTTGCCAAGATCACCGGCAAGATCAAGTTTCAGGACAAGGGTAAGGGCGGCCGCTTCGTCTCGGTCGAGCCCGCGGAACTTCCGACGGCGTAAATTCCATTTCCCAACAGAAAGGCCAGAGCATCTCGCTCTGGCCTTTTGCTGTTTCGGCGATGTAGCGGTTAGCGGGTGGCGGGCGGATCGACTTCGTTGCGGGTTAGGACGCGGTCTACGAGGCGTTCGACATCCTGCAGGAAGAATGGCGACGGCTCAGGCTGCCCGAGGGCGATGTGCGGTACCGGTTTGCCCAGCGCGACAGCGATCTCATTCCACTTCTGCAACTGTGAGTGGTTCTTCAGCCGGACAGCCGTCCGCTTGGGCTCGCGCGAGAGCAGATAGCCCAGCCAGACGGAGGCGGCGACGACGCTGCCAGTTTGGCGTACCAGGAGCCAGGGAAGAAGCGCGGAGAGCGGCGACCGCAGCAGGAACATGAAGCAGACCGTGTCTACGACGGCCAGCACGCCGAAGCCTAAGGTGATGCCCACAATGCGGCTGCTCCAGGGGATGCCGAGGGCCCGCGCCGAAAGCAGGATGAACGCGAGCAGGCAGAACTCCAGCACGCTGATGCAGCGCATCGCCTGCAGCACCGTGACCTGCAGAGACTGCGCGTGGAAGAACAGCGGCACGATGGCCGGCACGACGGAGAGCGCGACCGAGACAACGGCGACCCAGCGGAAGGCCACCAGAGCCAGGCGGCGCAGTCCGGGAAGCGGCTCGAGAGCGTCGCGGAAGATTTGCTGTGCGGTGAGGAAGGTGAGCACGCCGGAGGCGCCATAGGCCACCCAGAAGAGCGTGCAATACACGACGGACTCGCTGCCCACCAGAACCCCTGGCAATCCGAGAAGCGCACATATCAGGATCCCGGCGATAGCATTCACCAGCAGATAGGCCCGCATCGCGGGATAGATACGGTCCTTGCGCAGGACGCATGCGTAGGCCGCGAGCAGCAGCGCCGTCTCCACGACGGTGACAAATCTGAGCCAGAAGAGTACGGAATGGGGAAGGGACGAAAGCATGCGCTTCATCGAAGATAGCCCGCCGCAATGGCGACTCTCAACGTCACTTCCCGGGTTTGCAGTAACGATGGAGCATTACCGGTGGACCTAACAGGTCATTTTTCGCCTTTTCTTCGTGCGGCCGAAGGGCGGCTCGGGGGACGGCTGACTGACACGGCAAGAATCCGCCGCAAAGTGCTGATTTTGCACCGCATGGAACCCCTTTCAAGCATGGCTCGAAAAGACGCTGCGCATGATACAATAAAGACACACAAGGGGCCATCGCAAGTCGTTTGAATACAGCTACTTAGTCCGCTGATCCGGCTTTGCGCAACCCCTTCGAGCCATGATGGAGTTTCATGTCCACTAAAGAGATCGCCGCAGCACTCCTCGAACCAGAGAACGACGACCCGAAAGGGTCACAAAATGGCAGCTACACCGGGAGCAACATCAAGGTGCTCGAGGGTCTGGAGGCGGTGCGCCTGCGGCCGGCAATGTACATCGGCTCGACGGGCGAGATGGGATTGCACCACCTGGTGTACGAGGTGGTGGACAACTCCGTGGATGAGGCGCTCGCCGGACATGCGACGCGCGTGGACACCATCATTCATTTCGACAACTCCATCACGGTGATCGATGACGGACGCGGCATACCGGTCGACGAGATGACGTTGCACGATGGCGAGAAGATGCCGGCGGTGCAGGTCGTCCTCACCAAACTGCATGCCGGCGGCAAGTTCGATTCTTCGAATTACAAAGTGTCAGGCGGCCTGCACGGCGTGGGTGTCTCGTGCGTGAATGCACTCAGCCAGGCCTTCGATGTCGAGATATGGCGTGACGACCGCACCTACGAGCAGGAATACGCGAAGGGAGCGCCCACTACCAAGCTGAAGCAGACGGGGACAACGAAGCGCCGCGGCACCAAGGTCCACTTCCTCGCCGACAAGTCGATCTTCACGGTAACGGAATTCAACTACGACACGCTGGCGCAGCGGCTGCGCGAACTCGCTTTTCTGAACAAGGGATTGACGATCACGCTGACCGACGAGCGCGTGACCGATGCAAAGACGGGCGAGGCGAAGCGCGCCGAGTTTCGCTATGCCGGCGGCATCGCGGAGTTCGTCAAGCACATCAACAAGGGCAAGCAGGTACTGCACGACAAGCCGATCCACATGGAGGCTGCGCGCGACGGTGTGGAGATCGACATCGCGCTGCAATACAACGACGCCTACTCGGAAACCGTCTTCTCCTTCGCCAACAACATCAACACCGTGGACGGCGGCTCGCACCTTTCCGGCTTCCGTACTGCCCTGACGCGCACCATCAACAGCGCGGGTCAATCGCTGGGTCTGTTCAAGGACGTGAAGGAAAACCTCTCCGGCGATGACGTGCGCGAGGGCCTGGTGGCGGTGATCAGTGTGAAATTGCCACAGCCGCAGTTCGAAGGACAGACCAAGGGCAAGCTCAATTCAGACATCGCAGGAAACGTACAGGCGTTTGTGAACGAAAAGCTCGGTATGTTCCTGGAGCAGAATCCGCCGATTGCAAAACGCATCATCAACAAGGCGATTGAAGCGGCACGGGCACGCGAGGCGGCCCGCAAGGCGCGCGACCTGACGCGGCGCAAGGGAGCGCTGGATGGCGGCGGTCTGCCGGGCAAGCTCTCGGACTGCTCCGAGCGCGACCCGGACCGCTGCGAACTGTACCTGGTCGAGGGCGAGTCGGCCGGCGGGACATCACGCCAGGGGCGCGATCGCAAGTTCCAGGCCATCCTGCCGCTGAAGGGCAAGATCCTGAACGTCGAGAAGGCCCGCTACGACAAGATGCTGGGCCACGAAGAAATTCGCGCCATGATCACCGCGCTGGGCTGCGGCATTGGCAAGGATGACTTCGATCCGACCAAG
>DASQRJ010000193.1:0-2745 GCA_035642955.1 Acidobacteriaceae bacterium | reverse complement strand
CCCCGCGCTAGCGCATGGTTTTTGAGCTGAAACACTACCAGGGCCTCCGCCTGCGCACCATCGGCGAGATGCTCAACACCACCGAAGAGACGGCCAAGAACACCCTCTTCCGCGCTACCAAGAAGCTGCGCGCCACTTTGGCGGTAGTGCGGTGAGCAGCTCGCTGGGAAGCATCGCATGACCTGGCCTGGCCACGACGAAACGCTCAGCTGCGACGCAGCCCATGAGCAGATCATGCTGCTGCTCTATGGAGAGCTCGGCGACGAAGCCTGTCACCGGCTGGAGCAGCACCTTGCCGGCTGCATCGACTGCCGCGACGAGCTCGAAGTCACCCGCGCTCTTTCCAGCGCCATGGCCATCCTGCCCGTCCGCGAACCATCGCCCAACCTCCTCGCCCAGACCCGGCTCATGATCGATGAGGCCCTGGAGCAGGCGCCCCCGGACTCCTGGTTTACCCACTTCCGCCGCTCGCTCTGGACCGATTTCCGCCTGCTGCGCACGGCGCCGCTCGCCGCCGCCGCCCTGCTCTTTGCGGGCGCCGGCCTCGGCTTCGCCGGCTTCACACTCGCCCATCCGCGCGCCGCCACAGCCGCCTTTGTCGATCCTGGCACCCAGCCCATCGCGGCTGTCACCGGCGTGGTTCAGGATCCCGCCACCGGCATGGTGCGCGTCGAGTACAGCCGCCTGGTGCCCGGCGCTGCCGTCGGCCCGGCCGACGATCCCATCATCCGCTCCCTGCTGCTGCTCGGCACCCGTGCTCCCCTCAACACCTCGGTGCAGGACGCCGCGCTCGGCGTCCTGACGCACACCTGCATCGGCGTCGACTGCGCCGCCAACGACGGCCTGCGCAGCGCCCTCATGGTCGCGCTGCGTTACGATCCCCACCCCAATGTCCGCGCCCAGGCCCTCAGCGGCCTCGCTCCCTACCTCGCCGAGGACATGCACGTCCGTGACGCTGTTCTCGAGGCCGTCCTGAACGACGGCGATCCGCAGATCCGGGCCCAGGCGATCCGCATGCTCGCCCCGGTCAGCGCCGATTCCAGCGTTCAGCAGGTTCTCCAGAACGTCGCCACCCACGATGAGAATCCCCTGCTCCGCAATGTCTCCCGGACCATGCTCCAGCAAATGCCGCAAGTACAATAGCCAAAAGTACCTTCGATAGATTAAGGTTTTGCCGCGGGGCGTGACGTTCGCGCTTCGCGTCCGTCTGAAAGAGTGGCCATGTATTTGTCTCCCGTCAGGAGCTTCTGCTTCCCATGCTTTACCGTCGTCCATTTGCTCTCCTGCCGACTACATCCCTGAGCACTGTACTCAGCGGTTCGGCAGTATTCGTTTCGGCAGTGTTGGGCTCTGCGGCCTTCGCCGCGACGGCTCGTCCTCTGCCCGCCTGCGGCGCGGTGCAGGCCGCTCTTCCGCTGTCTTCGGCCTCCGCTTCGCTTCCCCAGGCTGCTGTCTCGGGAAACGTGCGCCTCGTCCTCGCCTCCGCAACGTCGCAGGGCTATCTTGGCGTCACCGTTCACGATGTGGACCCGAACCGCGCCCAGAAGGAGAAGCTCGCCAACCCGACCGGCGCTGAAGTCGTCTCGCTCGATCACGACGCGCCCGCGGCTAAGGCCGGCGTCCATACCGGCGACGTTATCCAGGCCATCAACGGGCAAATCGTCACCGATGCTGCGACCCTCACCCGCGTCCTCCGCGAGATGCCCGTCGGCAAGTTCATCGATCTCCAGATCATCCACAACGCCAAGGTCATGCGGGTGCACCTCCAGCTTGCCGACCGCTCCGCGCTGGTCCAGCATGCCTGGGCGCATCACTTCCACGTCCCCATCCCGGAGCCCGCGCCCCGGGTGCAGGGCTTCGCCGTCCAGAACAGCTATGTAGGCGACAGCGGCTCCTCCGCGGACAGCGATACTCCCGATCCGCAGGCCTACGTCGGCGCTGAGGTCGAACCCATCACCCCGCAGCTCGCCAAGTACTTTGGCGTGCGCGCTGGCAGCGGCCTGCTGGTCCGCTCCGTCGAAGACAAAAGCCCTGCCGGCAATGCAGGACTCGATGCCGGAGACATCATCATCACCGGCAACGGCATGCCGCTCGAAACGGCAGCCGACTGGCTCCAGACCCTGCGCAGCAACGCCGGCCGCCCGGTCACCATCCTGGTCCTGCGCAACCGCAAGGTGCTCACCCTCTCCATCACCGTCGACGCGCGCATCACCCAGTCGGAGCTCGTGATACCCGAACAGTTACAAAAGCTGCGCGAATCGCTCTGCCGCTACGCGCTCTGAGGCAGAGGTTGTCATCCTGGTGCATGGCAACTCTGTCATCCTGAGCGAAGCGAAGGATGACACCACTTCGGCGCGGGGCCTCCCCACGTACCCGATATAATCAAGCCAGCCCGAATGTCCGCCGCCACTGTCAATCCAGCCCTCCCCATCCCCCACGGCAAGAGCCGGGTCAAGGCCGCCACCCGCAAGCTGCGGGAGTTGGGCATCGTGGGACATGCGCTGGCCTCCACGCATCACGTGGTCATGGCGAAGATCGTCCCCATGCGCTTCTGCAACCTCTCCTGCGCCTATTGCAACGAGTACGACAAGGTCTCCGAGCCGGTCCCGGTCGACGAGATGCTCCGCCGCATCGACCATCTCGCCCGCCTCGGCACCAGCATCATCACTATTTCGGGCGGTGAGCCGCTTACCCATCCCGATCTGGACCAGATCATCGCGCGCATTCGTCACCACGGACGCCTCG
>DASQRJ010000192.1:0-9526 GCA_035642955.1 Acidobacteriaceae bacterium | reverse complement strand
CAACGAGTTCTTCGTGAAACTGCTGGGCATGGACACGCAGTGGAAGCCAGTCTCCGATGCCCGGGAGGTGTTCGAGGGGCATGACCGCAAGACCGGCAAGGTGAAGTGGACCGGCACGCGCGTCGATCTCGTCTTCGGCTCGAGCTCGGTGCTGCGCGCTCTGGCCGAGGTCTATGCCAGCGCGGATGCGAAGGAGAAGTTCGTCAACGACTTCGTAGGCGCCTGGACCAAAGTCACCAACCTGGATCGTTTCGATCTGCAAGCCTGATGCGGAGAAGTAGAAACAGGTAACCACAGACAAGAACAGACGACGGCAGGCAGCACTCGCGAGGGTGACCTGCCGTTTCTGTTTAGAGCAGAGATTTGCTTGCTACACTCGCAGCCATGCGAATGCTCTTTCGATATGCGGCGCTGGCAGCCGTGACGGCCGGATTTGTCATGCAGGCGCGCGCCGATGCCCTGACCAATAACGTTGATGCGAGTCAATTGTGCCCGACGAACGATCAATCGCCGCTGCCGGTGCTGGCGAAGCGCTTTCTGCTGGCACAACTCGCTCTGTCGCCGGTGGAGGCGGCCGCGGCGGGGTTGCACACCTATGAAGGGCGCAACGGTGAAGTCAACCTGGACCGCGAGATGGACGACTTCAGCCCGGCATCGCTAGAGGCGCAGCACAAGCTGCTGCTGGATGGGCAGAGATGCTTTGCGCGGTTCGACGAGAGATCACTGCCGGCGGAAGATGCCGTGGATCTGGAGATGCTGCGGCGGACGATCGCCGACTCGTTGTACCGCGATGCCGAGGTGCAGGACGAGCATTACCGCCCCGACCGGTATGTGGAGCTGGTGGGCAGTGCGCTGTTCTTTCCGCTGACCTGGACCAACGGCACGGAGCAGCAGCGGCTGGAGAATGTGGTGGCCCGGATGGCTCAGGTGCCGCGGCTGTACACCCAGGCCAAGGCGAACCTGCGCGGGACCGATCCAGTGTTCATCGACACGGCGGTGGAAGAGAATGCGGGCAACCGCGAGGTGATCGCATCGATCGGTGAGCGCATTCCGGCGGCCTCGCCGCTGCGCGCCCAATACGATGCCGCGTCAAAGCAGGCACTGGTGGCGGTGGATGATTTTAGCGCGTGGTTGAAGAACGACCTGGCAAAGCAGCCGCATACCCGGACGTGGCGCACGGGAGCGACGGTCTACGGGCATCTGTTCGCGGATGCGGTGGGACCGGAGAGCAAGGAGACGCCGGCGACAGTACTGGCAGCGGCGGAACGCGATCTGGTGGCGGTGCGGCAGCAGATGTACGGGCTGGCAGCTCCGCTGTACGCGAAGTGGTTTGCGGAGAAGCCGCTGCCGGCATCGCTGACGGAAGAAGAGCGGCAGAAGCAGACGATTGTGGCGGTGATTGGGCGGATTAACGACGATCACGCGGCGCCTGCCGATCTGCTGAAGCAGGTGCGGTCGCAGGCTGCGGGCATCCACCAGTTCATCCTGGATAAGAATCTGTTGACCTTGAGCGCGCGGGACAACATGAAGGTCGTGGAGACGCCGGCGTTCCTGCGCGGCGCGTTCAGCGTGGCCGGTTTTCACGCGCCGCCGCCGCTCGATCCGACGGCAGAGGCGGACTATTGGGTGACACCGATCGGCGCGGACACGCCGAAGGCAGCGGCGGAGTCGAAGCTGCGCGAGTACAACAACTGGATGCTGCAGTACCTGACCATGCACGAGGCGCTGCCCGGGCACTACACGCAGTTCGAACATGCCAACGATGTGCAACCGCCGGAGCGACGATTGATTCGCGCGCTGCTTGCCGACGGCGCGTACGTGGAGGGCTGGGGCGAATACGGCGTGAAGGAGATGGTGGACGCAGGATACGCGGGGAACGATCCGCGATTTGTGCTGATGGTGCTGAAGATCCGCATGCGCGTGATTGCGAACACGATCCTGGACATCCGCATGCAGACGACGCAGATGACCGACGCAGAGGCGTTGGAGCTGCTGGAGCAACAGGCCTTCCAGACGCATGCCGAAGCCGTGGGCAAGCTGCGCCGCGCCAAGCTGACGGCGATCCAGTTGACGACCTACTACATCGGCTTCCACCAGTGGATTGCGCTGCGCGATGCCTATCAGAAGCGCGAGGGTGCGCGCTTCGATCTGAAGCGCTTCAACAATGCCGCGCTGAACGAAGGCGCTGTGCCGGTGCCGCTGCTGAGCAAGCTGCTGCCGGCGCAGCCGTAGGGAACGACGTGGGCGAGCGTGAGCGGGAGATTGTAACGGGGATTCGCGCGCGCGCCCTGCGCGGCGGCAGTCGCGGCAGTGCGCTGCGGGTGGGCATCGGGGACGATGCCGCGGTGCTGGCGGTGCGGCGTGGGGAAGAGCTTGTCGTCACTACGGATTTTTCGCTTGAGGATGTGCACTTTCGCCGCGGATGGCATGCGCCGGAGGCAGTCGGGCACAAGTGCCTGGCGCGCGGGTTGAGCGATATTGCGGCGATGGGTGCGCGGCCGGTGGCGGCGTTTGTTTCGCTGGCGGTGCCGGCGGAGCTGACGCGCAAACGAGCAGAGGCACGCAGTTGGGTCGATCGCTTCTACGACGGACTGCTGGCGCTGGCGGGACGATGGCAGGTTCCGCTGGCGGGCGGAGACCTGGCGCAGGCTCCGGGTGGCGCGCATGCACGCGTCGCAGCGGACATCGTGGTGGTGGGTGCGGTGGAACGTGGGCGGGCGTTGCTGCGCTCCGGTGCGAAGGCTGGCGATGCGATCTATGTCACGGGGACGCTGGGTGGGGCGGCGGCGGAGTTGCGGGCATTGATGAAAGCGCCCGCCCGTTTTCGCGGCGTCACTGCGGCGACTGCGGAGCATCCGCATTTTTTCCCTGAGCCGAGAATTGATGTGGGCCGCGCGCTGATGCGGCGGGGATTGGCGACAGCGGCGATCGACATCAGCGATGGGTTGTCGGTGGATCTCGAACATCTGTGCGAAGAGTCGGGCTTGCGCGCGGAGGTGGATGCTTCGCTGTTGCCGCTGGGCCTGAGCGCTACATTGGAGGACGCGCTGCATGGCGGCGATGATTACGAGCTTCTGTTTACCGCCGATGCTGAGGCGCGCGTACCGCGCAAAATTGCGGGCGTGCCGGTGCATCGCATTGGCCGCATACTTCTGCGTCTGGCGGGGCGTCCACGGATGACGCTGCTCGAGGATGGCGGCCGTCGCCCGCTACAGGCGGCGGGCTGGCAGCATTTCTGACCACTCGTGCTGTGCGGATTTTGCGCGGACATCGTCCAGCGTCTGATGGCGCAGCACTTCGCCGTTGCGGAAGACGGGTTCGAGCAGATCGCCGTCCATCTCGCAGTTGCCAGGACAGTGTACGGTTTCGAGGCCGCGCGGAGTTTTTATCAACGCGAGCTTGCCACGTTTCGACTCTTTGCCGGGATCGGTGACCGGTTCCTTGAAGACGTCGCGCAGCTCGCCATCGACGGTGGCGGAGGAGCATTTGAAGGCGAACTTCTGGGTGTCGCGATTGACCTTCTGCAGCAGCGCGCCACCCATGCCGAAGATGAGGTTGGCGGCGGACCAGCGTTCCGCCAGGACATTTTCGAGGATGCGCTCGACTGAATCGAGACCGATGCCGTCGCCCCACAGCAGGCGGACTTTGGGGCCCAGCAATCTGTAGCCAGCATGGTTGCGTGTGCTGCCAAAGCGTTCGGCCAGCATGGGGAGCAGGCGCAGCAGCACCTGCACCGGGTCGCCGGAGTCGGGGCGCAGAACGAGCAGACCGTCGCGGGCGAGAACCTGCTCGCGCAAGACACCGCCAAACATCTCTGCCACAGCGCGATAGACGTCGAAGCTGTCGACGACGATGGAGAGAATGCCTTCGGGATATTCAGTGAGCACGTTGCGATAGGCGTCGACTTCGTGATCGCGGCCCCAGGCGGTCATCGTGCTGTGCTCGGTGGCGACGACGGAAGCTGAGGGCATCCAGTCGGCGGGCGTGTCGGGGCCGGCGTAGTGCTCGCGCAGCAGCAGGTTGGCGATGAGCGTGTCCGAGGTACGGAAGTGGACCAGGTGCGCGGCGCCGCCGAGGCCGGCGGACTCCTCGGAGGAGACGCCGCGATAACCGAAGTCGTGGAGCATCATGTTGGCGGCAGCGAGAGCCTCACCGCTGCGCTTCATGGCCGCTTCGAGGATGTGCAACATGGCGCCGGAGAGCGTGGCGACGGTGGTGGGATACCAGACCTTGAGCAGCAGCGTCTCCAGAAAATTCGGGAGCCAGTAGCAGGCTGGGTCGGTATTGCGGATGGTCATCAGGACGTTGTGCGTGGGCACCGGAGTGCCTTCGGCGACGGCGCGGATTTCGACGGGAAGACGGCCGCCGTGCTCTTCGACGATGTGCATCCACCCGGCCCGGTTGAAGATGCCGGAACGGCCGAAGTGCGCGGCGGCAAGGCGGTCTGCCGTCTCGACATCTTCGGCGGTGACCACGCTGCCCGCCAGATAGCTGCGCAGATAGGGTTGCAGGCCGAAGAAGACGGTGTGCGGGAAGCGGCCGCCGCGCGATTCCAGATAGCTGTAGACCTCGGTGGTGCCGGGCGGATACTGGCGCCAGTGCGTCAGCTTGTAGCTGTCGCTACGCAACGGGAAGGGAAAGGTCGGGATGGTGGACATGGGCGGCTGCCGACAGTGTAGCCGTCGCGAGTCCAGTTGCCGGTGTCCGTCATCAAACGGACATGAGCGAAGCGGTCATTGTGGCAGGCGGCAAGCGGGTGCGGCTTTCGGTGCTGGATCAGTCTCCGGTGCCGGAGGGGTCGACGCCCGCGCAGGCGCTGGCGAATTCCATCGAGCTGGCAAAGCATGTGGAGCGGCTGGGCTATCACCGCTACTGGATGTCGGAGCATCACGCCATGGATCTGCTGGCGTGCACCGCGCCCGAAGTGCTGCTGGCGCGCATCGGGGCAGAGACGTCGCGGATCCGGATCGGTTCCGGCGGCATCATGCTGCCGCACTACAGCGCCTACAAGGTGGCGGAGGTCTTTCGCACGCTGCATGCGCTGTATCCGGGACGTGTGGACCTGGGCGTTGGACGCGCGCCCGGCGGCGGTCCGCTGGAGGCGCATGCGCTGCGAAGGGAGCGGCGGCAGCGGCCGGCGGATGACTTTTCCGATCAGCTTGCGGAGCTGCTGATGTTTCTCAATCATGATTTTCCGGTGGAGCATCCTTTTTCGCAGTTGACGGTATCGCCCGCGATGCCGGGCGGGCCGGAGGTGTGGCTGCTGGGCTCGAGTTTGTGGAGCGCGGAGGCGGCGGCGCAGTTTGGGCTGCCGTATTCGTTCGCGCACTTCTTCAGCCCGGTGCATACGCGGGCAGCGATGGAGTACTACACGGAATCCTTCCGCGCGAGCCAGCATGCTGCCAAGGCGCGCAAGAGCGTGGCGGTAGGTGTCCTGTGCGCGGAGACCGAAGAAGAGGCTGAGTTGTTGATGGCGAGTCCGCGGCTGCTGAGCCGGCGCATTCGCAGCGGAGATCGCCGGCCGGTGCCGCGCCCTGAAGAAGCGCTGCGTGAATTGCAGAGGCAGGGACCGGTGCCGCTGGAAGAGGGCGAGTGGCCGCGCTACTTCTTTGGAACGGCGCAGCGGGTGCAGGAGCAGCTTGCTGCGTTTGCCGGTGCGCTCGATCTCGATGAAGTGATTGCGGTGACGATCGTGCACGATCACGCGGCGCGGCTGCGCTCGTATGATCTGCTGGCGGGCGCGGCGGATGCTGTGCCGTGCGACGAAGTTCCGCGCCTTGCAACAGCCCGTTGATCTTTTCGTGGATCTGGTGAAGGTACACTTTCGCATGGTGGCGAAGCCTCGCAATTGCAACTCCGCCACCACAAATCCAGAGAGACGGGATATTTCATGAGGGCCATGCATCTCGCCACTGCATTGTTGGTGGCGGCATCCGCAGCAGCACAGAGTCACGCAGGTTCTTCCGATGCGCAGGTGCGCATCAACCAGATTCAAGTGATCGGTTCCCACAACAGCTACCATGCGGGGCTGTTGCCGGGGGTGCGCGCGTTTCTGGCGAAGGAGAAGCCGGATAGCCTGCGAGGGCTGGACTACGCGCACCCGCCGCTGAACGAGCAGTTCGACGGCGGCATACGCCAGATCGAGCTCGATGTCTACGCCGACAGCAAGGGTGGCCGCTACGCGCATCCCGCAGGCCCGGCGGCGGAGGCTGCGGCTGGCGTGCCGGTCGATCCGATGCAGAATTTTTCCGGCGCGAGCGCCGATGTGATGATGAAGCCGGGATTCAAAGTCATGCACGTGCAGGACCTGGACCAGCACAGCTCGTGCCAGCCCTTCACGGCGTGCCTGAAGGTCGTGCGCGACTGGTCGAAAGCGCACCCGCGGCATCTACCGATCTTTGTGCTGGTGGAGACCAAGCAGGGCAAGCCACTCAATATCCCGAATGCCACCACGCCCGAGCCATTTACCTCGGCGACGTTTGACGCGCTGGATCGCGAGATCCGCTCGGTCTTCGCGGCCGACGAGATGATCACGCCGGACGATCTGCGCAGCACCTATGCGACACCGAATGAGGCGGCGCGCGCCGGTGCGTGGCCGACGCTCGAAACGGCACGCGGCAAGGTGATCTTCCTGATGGACCAGCGCAAAGTGGGGCCGGTGTATCTCGAAGGGCATCCTGACTTGCGCGGGCGCGTGCTGTTCACCAATGCTGTGCCGGGCCAGCCGGATGCGGCGTTCACGGAAGAGAACGACGGCACGCAGGCGGAGATTGCGGCGCTGGTGAAGCAGGGCTACCTGGTGCGCACGCGCACGGATGCGGACACGAAGGAGGGCCGCTCCGGATCGACGGTGCGGCGCGATCTTGCGATGGCAAGCGGCGCGCAGATGCTGAGCACGGATTACCCGAAGGCGGAGCCCGCGCGATGGACAGGCTATTCGGTCAGCTTTCCGGGAGGTGTGATGGCGCGCTGCAATCCGGTGGCGCGGAATGCGGCGTGCAGCGATGCCGCGCTCCATCCCTGATCCGGGATTGGGATCCGGGATTGGGCTCCCGCGGGACTTACTGCTGCCTTTCCACCTGATTGACGATCTGCTGCACCAGGACGATGTGGACGTTGACGCGGCGCGCGACATCGGGCAGGAATTCGATGATGAAGTTGTCGATGGGATCGGTGGCGATGGCCGTGCCGTAGCGTGAAGCGGCCGCTGCCCAACTCTTCTCCCGCCCGGGAACGTAGAGGTTGCCCAGGCCATCCCCAATTGCGGTGCCGATCAGGTTGGCGTAGTTCGGCATGCCGACGCCGTAATCGCTCTGCGCCCACACTACCTGCGTGATGGCGTGCCAGATGCGACGCATATACGACGCATTGGGCATGCGGTGATAGTGAGGATCCTGATGCGCGATGGCGGGTATCAGAAAGGTGCCAAAGAATTCGCCTACCGCGGTCTCCGTGTAGGCCACGCCGAAGTTCCTGCCGAACCCTGGAACTCCGGGTCCGTAAGGCGAGCCGGGATCGGCTGCGGTCGAAAGGGCAGAGATGAATCCGATGGTGGCGAAGTTGTACGGATCGGTGCTCTTGCGAAATGCGAGGATGGCTTTCTGGCGCGGCGTCAACGGGTGGACGCCGGTGTCGACGAATCGCTGGAAGTAGTTCACCTTCTTGCCGCAACTGATGTTGGCAGGAGTCGATGTCGAAACGCCGGTCTGACACGGAGCGGGCAGCGAAGGGATGCTGGGATGCTCCCCCGGCGACGGCGGCAGGCGCCGGGGCGTCGGACTCACGGGCGGGAATCCTGGCGAGTTCTGCACCTGGCCCGGTTGCGGTGCATCGCTGGGACTGGAAGCGTCGGAAGCCGCTTCCGGCAGGTTTGGCGCGGGAGCATCCGGCAGAGTGTCTTCTTCTGCTGCGATCTCCGGAGGACCGACGACCGTCAGGCGGCCGGCGGGAAGGTCGAGGGGCGGCGGAGTCGGGATGAGATCGGAGAGCGGGCTGCGTTGTGCGCTGGCGCCGCAGCACGCGAGCGACATCAGACCCACGAGGGTGGGGACGAGCCGAGCCCATCTGCGTAGCCGTCCGCGATGCATTTCCGCTATGTCTGTTCTCCTCCTACTTAGGACGAAGATTTACGGCGATAGGTCGCGCCGCTTTACTGATTGTGCCGGAAGGCGAGCCGCAGGATGTCTGGGCCAAACTCAAGGAACAGCTTGCTGCCCGCGTCGGCAGCGACCGCGATGCCAAAGCCACGGGCGGCAGCGCTGGCGTGCTGACTCACACCCGGGTAATAGGCGAGGGCCAGGCAGTTGGCAAAAGCATGGCCCAGAATGCCGGAGGCGTTGAAGCGCTCGTCGCCCGCATCGTTGCGGCGCACAAGGCTCTGCCGTGCGGCGTGCAGTCCGCGATCGATGATGGTTCCGTTGCCTTCGCCTTCCCGATAGAAACGCGGATCCTGATGGAAGACCGCGGCGAGCCAGCCGTCGCCGCTGAGGCGGTCGGTAGCGCCGCGCAACATGCCTGCGCCGAAACGTTCGCCGAATCCAGCGGAGTCGCTGCCATATTTCGGATCGTTCCCGGTGATCTGCCCGATGCCCGCGGAGATCAGTGCGGGCGAGAACACGTAGGGCTGGATCTGCTCGTGCGCCGCATACAGCAGCTTGTCTCGCGCGGTCAGGGGCTGGGCACGCTCGCTGGGATTGATGATGATGTCGTATTTGCCTGCCTCTACCGGATAACCGGGACCGACGTGGACGCCAAAGACGACGTTGTCGCGACCTGCATGGGCGGCCGGTTGAGGCGTGCTCGTGCTCACGGCCGCATTTGCCTGCGGCGCGTCGGGAAGATTTGGAGGGTCGCTGCCGCCCATACAGGGCGCGGCCAATGCCAGAAAGATCGCCGCGACGCGCACAAACGGCTGGGAGTGCCGCCGAGCGGGCTGAGGGGATTCCGGGCGAATTGGAGTCATTCTTTCCATGAGATGCAGCTTAACCGTGGATCTCATCAATCTCTACCGGTTCGATTCGCCAGTGGCAGACCGGAGACTCTTTTTCGTTGCAGGATTGACCGCGGCTCATCGGTATGTGGAGACTATGAGGGCAGGCGAGGTGACGTATGGCGGAGACACCGCAGGGCGGCAGAAGCACGTTCGAGAACTTTGGCCGCAAGGTCGATACGCAATTCGGGAACATCGGGCCGCGTATTGAAGACGAGGTGAAACGCGTGATTGGGTATCTCAACGATCAGGTGGTGCCGCAAGTGCGGCAGAACTCGTCATCGGCACTGCGTGCGGCGGCTGAACAACTGGGACGGCTGGCCGATCACCTCGACCAGCGCCGCTCGGCGGAGGCGCAGCAGGCGGGAGAGAAGCCGCGTGCCTGAGTGCAAGCCGGGGCTCCTGGGTCTGATTCGGCCGGGTGTGATTCGGCCGGGTCTGGTTGCGCCGGGTCTGATTGCGCTGGGTCTGGTTGCAGGCTGCGGTCATCGGCGGACGACGGTCTATGCGCCGCCGGCGCCGGTTCTGCTTCCCACT
>DASQRJ010000191.1:0-13661 GCA_035642955.1 Acidobacteriaceae bacterium | reverse complement strand
TAACGACCATATGCGCAAACCAAGCTTTTTGACGGCCGCGAGACTGGTGTGTATCTGCATGCTGCTGCCCCCGATGGCGCTGGCTGCCTCCGAGCCGGTCCCGGCACGTTCGCCAGCAGAAACAACTTCGGCTGTAGGGAGCGCAGCGGCGTTGCCCGACGCACCCGTGCCGCAGACATCGCAAAACGCTGCATCCAGCTCAACGCAAAGCAGCGCGCCGCCCGCTCCTGCAAGCGATGAGGGCAAGCAGACCAAGCGCATTCTGGGTATCGTCCCCAACTTTCGCTCGGTAAGCGCCAACGTCAAGCTGCCGCCCGACACTCCGCGCGACAAGCTCAAGACCGCACTCGAGGACAGCCTCGACTACTCTGCCATCATCTTTGCCGCGGGCCAGGCCGGTGTTGCACAGGCACAGGACTCCTACCCGGAGTTTCACCAGGGTGCCGCCGGGTATGGCCGCTACTTCTGGCATACTTTCGCTGACGCGACGGATGAAAACCTTTGGGTGGAAGGAATTCTGCCCATAGCCCTGCATCAGGACAGCCGCTACTACACGCTGGGTCACGGCGGCTTGGTGAAGCGCACCGTGTATTCGTTCACGCGCACCCTGGTCACGCGCAACGACGCCGGTAACGAGCAGCCGAACTACTCAGAGATTCTCGGCGCTGGTACGTCATCCAGCATCTCCGCTCTCTATTATCCAGGCGTTTACAAGACCTGGACGAAGATTGGCCAGCGTTGGCTGACGAATGTCATCATCGACGGCGTCACCTTCGGCGTGAAGGAGTTCTGGCCGGACGTGAACAACGCCATCTTCCATCAAAAGGACTAGTACGCATGCACGTCGGGCTCCCTGAGGAGATTGACCCATCTCTGTTCCATTATCTTCCTGAAGGCGTCGACATCACCCGCATCGGCGACCACCTCACCGGCGACCTTCACCTCGACATGTGGGTGCTTCCGCTCAGCCCGAAGCAGGCGGCCGCGGCCCGCGCGCATATCCGCAGCGTGCAGGTGGTGCAGTCGCAATACGCCGGAGTGGACGCCTATCTCTCGTTCGTGCCGCCTGAAGCAACGCTCTGCGACGCTCAGGGCGTGCATGATCTCCCCGTCGCGGAGTGGATCGTTACCGCGATCCTCGCTTCGCTCAAATACATCCCGCTCTATGTGCGCATGCAGGCTACGGGCGAGTGGAAGCAGCGCTTCGAGGCAGAGAAGCTCTATCTGGCATCGCACCCCGGTGCGCGGCCAATGACGCCGCCGGCGCTCGAGGACGAGTTGGGAGGCAAGACCGCGCTGATTGTCGGCTATGGCTCGATCGGCCGCGCTACCGAGGAGCGGCTGAAGCCGTTCAAGGTGAACATCGTTCGGCTGGGACGCCGGCGGCGTGAGAACGTGGAACCCGAAGATCGGCTCGATGACCTCTTGCCGCAGGCCGACATCGTCATTCTTCTCGTGCCGCTCACCGCGCAGACGCGCGGACTCATGAACCGCAAGCGGTTGGCCGCGATGAAGCACGGAGCCCTGCTGGTGAACGCGGCGCGTGGGCCGGTGGTCGACACGGACGCCTTGGTAGAAGCCCTGCGATCGGGCAGAATTCAAGCTGCTGTGGACGTCACCGATCCCGAGCCATTGCCGGTTGGGCACCCACTGTGGTCCGCACCCAACCTGTTGATCACGCCGCATATTGCGGGCTCCAGCCCAGGCATGATGGATCGGGTCATGCGTCTCGTCGGTGATCAATGCCGGCGCTATCTTGCCGGCGAGCCACTCGCGCATATCGTGACCGAAGGCTACTGATGCCGGCTCTTTTCGCCGCAGGACTCGATACTGTACAAAGAGTTATCCGCTTCAGCATGTTCGGTATCGGTGTAGGCTATCCAGTCGATTGTTGTTGTGGCTTTTCTTGCCGGAAAAGCGACACCGAGCGCACTTCGACGAACCACAGTGTTTCCGAAAATAGTGTTGCCGAAAAATGCTACTCGGCGGGAGGACCCATCCATTGAATGGCTTGAATCGTCGTCTGTTACGTTCCGCGCTCTGCTGCCTGCTTTCCGTTACGCCGCTCCTGGCCCAACACGAAGACGCTTCCAAGCCCGCTGCGGGGAAGCACGCGGCGGAGAAAGCAGCTGAGACCAAGCCGCAAGCCGAAGTGCCGCCGGTGCAGACGCATCACATGCTGCACGTGAATGGGCAGACGCTGAGCTATACCGCGACCGTGGGCCTGATGCCGTTGAAGAATGACAAGGGCGAGACCGAAGCCAATATCTTCTTCATGGCCTACACGCTCGACCAGCCGGACGGAAAGCGCGACAGCAGGCGCCCGTTGATGTTTGCCTTCAATGGCGGTCCGGGATCGGCCTCGGTGTGGCTGCACCTTGGCGCCATCGGTCCGCGCACTGTGCACATGCAGCAGCCGGACGGCGCCATGCCCGCGCCGCCTTACCAGGTGGAAGACAACGAGAACACCTGGCTCACCCAGACCGACCTGGTCTTCATCGACCCGGTAGGCACCGGCTACAGCCGCGTCACCAAACCTGAACTGTTGAAGGAGTATCTGGGGCTGCACGGCGACACTGCGGCGGTCGGCAAATTCATCAGGCTTTACCTGGATCGCTATGAGCGGTGGAACTCGCCGCTTTTTCTGGTCGGCGAAAGCTATGGAACGACGCGCGCTTCGGCGCTCTCCGGATACATGTTGCGGAAGTACGGCGTCGCGTTTAACGGCATTGTGCTGATGTCGACCGTGCTGAACTTCGAGACCCTCGAATTCGCTACCGGCAACGATCTGCCCTATGTGCTCTTTCTGCCGACCTACACGGCCACTGCGTGGTATCACAAGAAGCTCGATCCCACGCTGCAGGGCGACCTGCAGTCCACGCTGCGGCAGGCAGAAGCCTTTGCGGATGGTCCGTATGCAGATGCGCTGGCGAAGGGCGACCGCTTGAGCGCCGCCGATCGCGCGTCCGTGATTGCCGGGCTTGCGAAGTTCACTGGTCTGAGCGCCCACTACATCGACTTGAGCAATCTGCGCGTGGATGAGCCGCACTTCACCAAGGAGCTGCTGCGCGACGAGCGATTGAATGTGGGCCGCCTGGACAGCCGCTTCACCGGCTATGAACCATCGCTCGTGGAAGCGGAGAGCCAGACCGATCCCACCATCTCCATCATCTCGTCGCCCTTCTCGGCATCGTTTCACCAGTACATTCGCACCGAGCTCGGTTACAAATCGGATGACGACTACTATCTGCTGGGCGGCGGATTCTCCCAGGGTAGCGACTGGGACTGGGGTTCGGCAGCAGAGGGCTTTCCCAATGTGACCGATTCGCTGCGCGATGCTTTTGCCGGCAACCCGTACATGCGGCTCTACGTTGCATCCGGATACTTCGATCTGGCCACGCCCTACTTCGCCACCGAGTACACGCTGGCGCATCTGGGGCTTGAACCATCGGAGGCCAGCCGCATCTCCACCGGATTCTATGATGCCGGCCACATGATGTACCTGAAGCCATCCGCTCAGAAGAAGCTGCACGACGATGTTGCCGCATTCATCGCGGCGTCGCTGCACTGAGAAGGCGCCGCTGCACTGAAAAAAGACAGCGGCAGAAAAAGGCAGACGACAGCAGACAACTGCAGGTGTGTGAGTGCTTTCACCAGCAATGGCCTGTAGTTATCTGTGGTTGTCTGCCGTTGTCTGTCCCGCCAGCACCTCGGCCAGGTGCACCGCCCGGCGGCTGGTGCCCTGCGCAATCTGCTCCCGGCAGCTGAAACCATCGGTCACCACAACCGTGTCGTCACCGGCAGCGCGCACTGCGGGCAGCAGCACGCGTTCGCCGAGCGTCTGGGAGACGGTGTACTTGTCTCGCTCAAAGCCGAAGGGCCCCGCCATGCCGCAGCAGCCCGAGTCCAGCATCGTCACCTGCGCGCCAGTCTGTTCCAGCAATGCGCGCTCCGCCTTCATGTTGAACACAGCCTTGTGATGGCAATGGCCGTGGAGCACAATCTTGCGTCCAGCAAACGATGGCGGCTGCCAGTTGGGCGCGTGCTCGGCCAGAAAGTCTGCAAGCAGGTAGGTCTGTTGCGCCAGTCGCTTCGCGCGTTCGGCCTTGGGATAGAAATTCTGCAGCTCTTCCAGAAAGACGCTCGCGCAACTCGGCTCGAGCACGATGAATGGCATTCCAGCATCGATCTGCGGCGCCAGACGGCTCAACACATTGTCGAGGTAGCGCTTCGCGTCATCCAGAAATCCGAAATCGTAGAGCGGCCTTCCGCAACAGATATGCCGCCGCGGAAAGACCACCCGGAAGCCTGCACTGCGCAGCACGCGGGCCGCCGCGTCCAGCGCCTGTGGCTGCAGATAGTTGTTCCATGTATCCGGCCAGAGAAGAACGGTCTTCTGCTGGCTGTCGTTTTCTGCCGGCTTGCTCTGTTCTTTCAGGAAGCTGCGTCCGGCAAAGCGGGGAAGGGTGCGTTGTGGAGCGACGTCGGCGATGCGCTTCGCAAGGGTTTCCGCGCCGGGCAATCCAAGTGCCGCGTTCGCCAGGCTTGGTGCCAAGGACGCAAGCCGAGCCCAGCGGTCCATAAAGCCGAAGAGATAGTGCGGCAGCGGATGCCTCCGGTTTTTGTAGTGCTGCGCGAGAAACTCCGCCTTGTAGGTGGCCATGTCCACCTTCACGGGACATTCGCTCTTGCACGCCTTGCAGGAGAGGCACAGATCCAGCGCCTCGTGCACCTGCTCGTTCTGCCACTTATCCGGCAGAGCATCGCTCTGCATCAACTCCCACAGCAGGTGCGCACGTCCGCGCGTGGAGTGTTGTTCGTCGCGCGTGGCCATGTAGCTGGGGCACATCGTGCCACTGTTCGTCTTGCGGCACGCGCCCACGCCCACGCAGCGCATGGTGGCGTTCGAGAACGCGCCGTCGTCCTCTGGAAAAGCAAAGTGCGTATGCGGCCGCGCAGCCTCGTAGCCCGGCCCCACACGAAGTTTTTCCCCGGGCTGATAGATGCGCGGATCCTCGGGAGTTCCCATCATCTTGCCCGGGTTCATCCGATTGTCGGGATCCCACAACGACTTGAACTCGCGGAACGCCTGCATCAATTCCGGACCGAACATCTTCGGCAGCAGCGCGCCGCGCGACTGGCCGTCACCGTGCTCGCCGGAGATCGATCCGCCGAACTCAAGCACGAGATCGGCGGCGCGTTCGATGAACTCGCGATACTTGCGCACGCCCTCTACGGTGACCATGTCATAGTTCATGCGCGTGTGGATACAGCCCTGTCCAAAGTGGCCATAGATCGGCATGATGTAACCGAACTCTTCGACCAATGCATGGAGCTTGCGTAGATACGCGCCCAGCTTCTCTGGCGGAACCGCCGAATCCTCCCATCCCTCCCACAGCGCGGGCACGCCTGGCACATATGTAACCGCGCCAAGAGCAGATTCGCGCACACGCCATATGCGTTCTGCATGCTCGCCATCCATACGCACTGCCTGTACCGCAGTGGTCCATCCGCCGGTGGCCACTAGAAAATGCTCCGCCTGCGCCAGCGCGTCTTCCGCCGTGTCGGCGCCGAACTCGACCAACAGAAAGCCGCCGCCCTTGGGCAACAGTGCAATGTCGTCAAGCGCGAGCTGTTTGCGGCGCAGGAAATCGACCAGCAAACTATCGAAGCCCTCGAGCCCGATCGGCTTGTACTTCAAAATATCGGGTACCGCGTCTGCCGCGATGAATGCATCGGCAAAGCCGAGTACCACCAGTTGGCGATGCTGCGGGCTCTTTACCAGCCGTACTGTCGCTTCCAGCACCGTCACGCATGTTGCTTCTGTACCAACCAGCGCCCTGGCAACGTGGAAGCCGTTCTCCGGCAGCAACTGATCGAGGTTGTAGCCGGAGACGCGGCGCGGGATATCCGGAAAATGCTCGCGTACCAGGGATGCGTAAGCATCGCGAATACGCTTCAGGCCCGCGTAGATCGCACCCTCCCGGCCACCTTCGGCGATGGCCGCTTCCAGCGCGTCCTCGCGCATCGGGCCCAGCGTCATGCGCGTGCCGTCGTACAACAGCACGTCGAGCGACTCGATGTTGTCGACGGTCTTCCCGCCCATCAGCGCATGCACGCCGCAGGAATTGTTGCCGATCATGCCGCCGATGGTGCAGCGGTTGTGTGTCGCCGGATCGGGCGCGAAGGTGAGTTGGCCGCGTTCGGCCTCGGCGCGCAGCGCGTCCAGCACAATGCCCGGCTCCACGCGCGCACGGCGGCCCTCGTAATCCATCGCTACGATGCGGCGCATGTACTTCGAAAAGTCGAGTATCACGGCAACATTGCAGCATTGGCCGGGAATGCTGGTCCCGCCTCCACGCGACAGCACGGCAGCGTCAAACTCCCGGCAAGCCGCCACCGTGGCGATTGTGTCTTCTGCATCGCGCGGCAGCACGATGCCGATGGGCAGTTGCCGATAGTTGGAGGCATCGGTGGCATACAGTGCGCGTGAGGCTGGATCGAAGCGGACTTCACCGCGAACCGTGGCGCGCAGCCGCGCTTCCAGCGCAGCATGGGCCGCGAACTCCTCATGCGGCAGATGTGTATCTGGCAGCGGCTCCCGCACTGCATTCAGGATAGGGAAGGGTGAACCACTCTCCATCGTCAAACCTCGTTCAGTGTAGGTGGAGGCAGCGGTGGAATTCTGTCTGCCTCGATCGCTGTATCGCGGCCCGTCACGATCGAGACCAACGCCGTCACTGCCAGGTTGACGACAACCGCAGGCAGCGCTGCATAGACGGCAAATGTGTGTCCAGAGAGATGTATTGGAAAGACCGACGTCTTCATGCCCATGGAAACGACCATTGCCGTGCCTGCCGCCATGCCCGCAGCCCATCCGGCAAGCAGCGCCGTGCCGCGGAACCAGCGCGTGAATAGCCCGCACAGGATTGCGGGCACCATCTGCATGATCCAGATTCCGCCGAGCAATTGCAGCTCGATGGCGTATTGCGCGCTGCTGGCGAGGATGAAAGCCAGCGCGCCGAACTTGATGACGAGTGAGACCAGCTTGGCCATGCGCGCTTCCGCTGGCGGCGTCAGCGGCGTGCGCACAAACTCGCCCCAAAGATTGCGCGTGAACAGGTTCGCCGTGGCGATCGACATGATGGCTGCCGGCACCAGGGCGCCAATGCCGATGGCTGCTAGGCAGAAGCCCGCAAACCAATCCGGGAACATGCGTAGAAACAGCAGCGGCACCACAGCCGAAGTGTCCTTCGATTGGATGCCCGCGGCCAGCGCCATAAGGCCCAGCAGCGCGATCAGGCCAAGCAGCATGTTGTATGCCGGCATAAGCGCGGTGTTGCGCCGGATAACATTCGCGCTCGAAGCGCTGAGTATTCCGGTGAAGGTGTGCGGATAGAAGAGCAGTGCTACGGCGGATCCAATGGCGAGCGTCGAGTAGCTCCAATACTGCGCAGGCCGCAGCAGGATAGAGGCCGTCGGCGTGTGCAGCGAGAGAATATGTGCCGAGTTCGCAAAAATAGCGCTGTAGCCACCCAGCTTTGCCGGGATGATGACGATCGCGGCCAGCACCATGATGTAGAGCATCACATCCTTGACCACGGCGATGGCCGCGGGTGCGCGCAGGCCGCTGGTATGGGTGTAGGCAGCGAGGATGACGAAGGCCAGGACAAGCGGCCATTCGCCGCGGATCCCCAGCGCTTTGATAACTTCGCGGATGCCGACCAGCTGCAGCGCGATGTAGGGCATGGTCGCCAGGATGCCGGTAACTGCGAAGGCGACCGAGAGCCAGCGGCTGCCATAGCGGCCGCGCACGTAATCGGAAAGGGTTATGTAGCGTTCACGGTGGCATATGGTCCAGAGCTTGGGCAGCACCAGCATCATCAGTGGATAGGAGAGGACGGCATACGGTACCGCGAAGAAGCCAAGGGCCCCACCCCCGTAGAGCGCCGCCGGCACGGCGATCACCGTATACGCTGTGTAGCAGTCGCCGCCAATCAGAAACCAGACAATGAGCGTCCCGAAGCGGCGTCCCGCGAGCCCCCATTCCTCCAGGCTTTGCAGGTCCGCGCGCCGCCAGCGCGCTGCCAAAAAGCCTGCCGCCGTCACGATGAGGAAGCAGAGACAGAAGACGACAAGCGCGGTGGTGCGGATCGCCGGTGGCATCAAGTAGATTCCGGAAGAGATTGTACGATGTTGACTCAGTACGCTATTTGCCGCGCATGCGGTCGACGCTGAATGCCGTTGAGCCGCTGATGACCAATGTGAGCAGGGCGACGAGGTAGAGCACGACCAACTCTCCGTGATCGGAGCCCGGCCCTCTGCCGAAGAAGGCGAAGCGATGCACCAGCGCCCAGGCCACCAGGAGGTTGCAGAAGCAGAAGAGCGCCGCCCAGCGCGTCCACATGCCGAATACCAGCAGCAGCGAGCAGACGAAATCCGAAACGAAGGCGATCAGGAATGACGCGTGCGCGCCCAGGTGAATGGGATTGGGAAAGTGCGCCATGAACTGCGCCCAGTGCAGGGGCTGTTTCTCCCAGCCATGACGCAGGAAGAGCGCGGCGCCGGTGCCAATGCGCAGGACGGCGAGCCCTGCCTCACCCCCGCCCGCGGATTGCTTTGCAAATGCCATCGTGTCCTCCTGGAAAATCAGTGAAGTAATCCGCCGCCGGATGCGCCCCACTCATCCACCACGACATCCAGATCGTTCACGATACGGATCGCCGTTTCCACGTTGCGCCGCACCTGGGCCCTGTCCTGCCGCGACGCAGCGGGCGACTCTTCAATCGCCACCACGCGGCCGTACGGCCACGAAAAATCGGGAATGGCGGACAACGCCTCGGGCAGATCGGACATGCGAATCTCCAGCACCTGCCGGCGTGCGGCTGCGGGATGCAGCAAGGTCCCGGCGTCAAGCGCGCTGCTGGTTTGCTGCGGGTAGATGATCCGCAGCGTCAAAGTGTCGCGGCGCACGGTCAGGAATGGATTCTGCCATGCGTCGGTGCTGTGAACATTCACGTAGCGATGCTTCAGCGGCGGCGGAATGTTTCCGAGCGATTCACGTGCCGTAGCTTCATTCTTTGCCAGGGCGCGCGCCTGCTGCTGCTCCAACTGGCGCGGGGTAGGTGGCTGTGCGCTGCCGGATTGCGCGCTGCGATGGCAACCCGCGAAGAGCAGCAGCGGAAGGACGATAGTGAAGGCAACGCGTTTTCCGTTGCGGCGCCAGGAGCGTTGGCAGGGGTCGGCGGGGCAGGCGTGTAGCACCGATTCAGCATATCAATCCCCGCCCGCGACTTCCGGTTCCGGCCATTGCCAAGTTAGAGCCTTTTCCCTGATGCGGTGAGGCAGCGGAGAGTCTCTTAGCGTGGCTTTTCCTTCACGAATAGCCACCAGAGCTTCCGTTGGCCGCTCTACACCTACAGGGAAAATGCTCTAGCGTCCCTGCCAGGCCGGGGCGCGCTTTTCGAGAAAGGCCCGCGTGCCCTCGGCCTTGTCTTCGGTCGCGCAGGCCAGCCCAAACAGGGATGCTTCCAATTCCAGCCCCGCCTCAATCGGCAGATCGTATCCGCCCTCCACGGCTCGCAGGCAGCCGGCCACGGCCAGCGGCGCCTGTTGCGCAATCGCGCGCGCCAGTGTCTCGGCGCGCGGCATCAGGGCCTCGGCCGGCACCACCTCGTCCACCAGGCCAATGCGGAAGGCCTCTTCTGCGCCCACCATGTCGCCAGTCAGCAGTAGCTTGAGTGCGGCGCCCTTGCCTACCAGCCGCGGCAGCCGCTGCGTGCCGCCGTAACCTGGCAGCAGACCGAGCTTCACCTCGGGCTGGCCGAGCCGGGCCCGCTCGCTCGCGATGCGGATGGTGCATGCCATCGCCAGCTCGCAGCCTCCGCCGAGTGCAAAGCCCTGGATCGCCGCGATCACCGGTTTGCCGCAGGTCTCGATCTTGCGGAAGACCGCCTGGCCACGCTCCGCAAGTTGCTGGCCGTCGACGGCTGAGAGTCCCGCCAGCTCGCCGATGTCCGCGCCCGCGGCGAACGCCTTCTCCCCCGCACCGGTGAGGATGATGGCGCGCACACCCGGATCTTTTGCCAGAGCGGTGAAGACGTCGTCCAGTTCCGAGAAGATTGCACGATTGAGTGCATTCATCACCTTGGGGCGGTTGAGCGTCACGACAGCATAGGTGTCGCTCCGTTCCAGCAGCAGAGTCTCGTAGGCCATGGCAGAACTCCTCGTGAGGGATTGTGCGAGCGCAGAACGGGTGAGTGTAGCAGCCGGACTGCGCGCTTGCCGAAGGAGAGAAAGGGAACGGGCGAATGTTAGATTGGAAAGGATGATTGGAATCGCCAGCAATGATTAAGGGAATCACCTTCGTACATGCGGCCAGCACTCCTGCCGTCTATGACACGCTGCATCGCTTTTTTTCTGCGGTGGGCCTGGAGCCCGGCCGTAACTGGGAGACGGATACCAGCCGCGGAGCGCCGTTTCTCGCGCCTGTGGGCAGTTTCGAGTTGCTGGATGGCATGGCGCACCTGCCTGCCGAGGTGCTGATCGAAGTCACCGCCATCGACGATGTGCACCGGGCCGCGAAGCAATGGCTGGAAGACGCGGCAGGCCCGCAGGACGCGCCGAAGCGCATCAGCAATGTCGCCCTCACCGCCTGGAAATCGATCGCCTTCACCGTAGAGCCGGTGCCCGGCGTCTCGTTCGCCTTCTGGCAGTGGGAAGATCCTCTGCGCGGCAAGCCGCTGGCCATTGAAGGCGACCTCTCTGCCGCAGGAATGCGCTTCGCCATCGTGGCCGCCCGCTGGAACGCGGTCATTACCGAGCGCTTGCTGCAGGGCGCGCTCGATGGTCTGCTGCGCAGTGGCGCGGTGCGCGAACAGATTGAAATCGTGCGCGTGCCTGGCGCATGGGAGATCGCCTCGGCGGCGCGTGCGCTCGCGGCCAGCAAGCGGTTTGACGGCGTCATCGTCCTCGGTTGTCTGCTGCGTGGCGAGACGGCGCACTACGAAGCGATCTACAACGAGGTCAGCCGTGGCATCGGCCAGTCGCAGCAGGAGACCGGCGTGCCGCACGGCTTCGGTGTGCTGACCTGCGAGACGCTGGAGCAGGCCTTGAACCGCGCCGGCATCAAGGCCGGGAACAAGGGCTTCGAAGCGGCAATCGCCACCATCGAAATGGTGGATGTGCATCGCAAGATTGCCACTGGTCCGGTTACAGACAGGCGCCCGGCATGAGCCAGCCGGCAGGCAAGCGCCGCAAGTCGCGCGAACTTGCCATGCAGATGCTCTTTCAAAGGGATGTAGGCAAGCAGACCCCGGAGCAGGTGCAGAAGAACTTCTGGAAGGCGCGGGAAGAGACCATCGATAACGATACGCGCGGCTTTGCCGAAGATCTTTTCCGCGTCGCCGTTGCCCGCGAGGAAGAGATCGACGCGCTGCTGGAGCAGCACTCGGCGCACTGGCGCATCCCGCGCATGCCCGCGGTCGATCGCAACCTGCTGCGCCTCGCCGTTGCGGAGTTGCTGGGCTTTCCCGGCACCCCCATACCCATCGTCATCAACGAATCGCTCGAGATTGCGAAGCGTTACGCGGCGCCCGAGTCGCTCGGCTTCCTGAACGGCATCCTCGATGCGATTGCGAAGTCCCGGAAGTAGGGAAGAGACAACTGGAGACAACGACAGAGAAACGCAGACGACTCCAGACAAACCCAGTGGACCGGGACCGCTGCCGTCGTCTGGTTTTGTCTGCCGTCGTCTGCGTTTGTCTCGCTTACGGAATCGCCCTTGGCTTCACCGCCAGGAACTGCGCCGGCGTAACCCCGCCGTTGCCGTCCGGCAGGTTGGCGCTGAACTGCTCGGTATCTGTCAGCGTGCTGGTGGACACGATGTGTATGTTGCCATCGCCGCCAGTGGAGACGAAGATCTCCGCGTAATCCGGGCTGAAGATTGCCGCCACCGGCGTGGTGGCCTGCGCGCCAGTCAACGTTACGGTGCTCAGCGTGCCGGCCTTGCCCGCAGCGGGGATGGTGTACACCGGCAACTGCGCATTCCCGGCAGTGGCGCTGGTCGACTCATAGGTCACCACCGCGAGCGCCGAATTGGGCGAGGTCACCACCTGGTGAATCAACGACGGCGCGTACGCGGCCAGCGACTGCGGGTAATTGGCAGGATTGGTGATGGTCAGCGGGATCGTTGCTTTGCTCGTCGGATCGGTTGGGCAGGCGCCGGAAACAGTCGTCTCTCCGGCCGGCGGCGGCGCATTCGTCGGCACCACCACATTCGAGTCGATCAATTGGGCATTCGCGCCCGCCGAGGCGCTGATCACGTGCGTGCCGTCCGTCGTGCTGGCCACGTGGTCGGCGGCAAAGTTATAACCCACTGCGGCGCCCGGAACGGCCGACGGATAATTGTCGATCGGCGTCAGGCTTGTATTCGGACAATAGCCGCGCGCGGTGGTGTTCTGACCAGAGAGGAAAGCCCCAAACTGCGGCACCGCCAGCGTCACATCCGGCGAGCAGAAGACGTTATACGCGGTGTTGGCATCTGCTCCGGTACCGCCGTTGGCCGGGCATCCTGCGACCGGCGTGCCGTTGGTGGCGTCGAGCGCCTCGGTGTTCCAGCCGGTAAAGGTGTTGTACACGTATAGCTTGTTCGTGCCGATGATGTAGATGGTGTTGCCATCTGGAGAGAAGACCGCGCGCTGTCCAACGCCCCCGTACTGGGTCACGATGCTTGCCGGTGTTCCGGTGCTGCCGGCGCTGCCCGAGCCACCCGTCGTGGTCGAGCCGGCCACCGCGGGCTGGTAGACGTAAATGATCTGGCGATCCTGATCGTTGATCACCACCTCGTTGTTGGTCGGAGAGACCGCCAGCACCACACCGGGCACAGTCGTGTCTTCCCGCGTCAGCGTATTGCTGGCTGCCGCGACGACCATCAGTTCCCGATAGCTGCCGAAGTAAAGGCTGGTTCCCGTCTCGTCCAGCACCATCGAATTCGGCCTATAGGGCAGATGGACCGGGGTGCCGATGGTGCCCAGGCTGAGATCGAACGGAGTGAAGAATTGGGAGTTCGGACTGGCCATCCACAGAAAACTGCTGGCGGTTCCCGGTGACGTCACGTTCAGCGTATCGCTGGCAATCGGGGTTCCATTCCCCTGCACGCCAATCTGATTGATGGGTGAAGGATTGCACGTCGGCGGTGCGCACACTGCATATACCGCGCTGGATCCGGGAAAGGTCGAGGTGATCGCGCCGGTGCCGCTTACCCCGATGGTGCGCTGGTCGGTCGAGGTGTAACTCAACGGCACACCCGTGATGGTGTTGCCATTGGTGTCGATCACCGTCGCCGTGGTGGGCCGAGGCGTATTGGGCGACACATCGACCGTGGTGCTTCCATTGGCGGTCAGGGTGATGGACTGGGGCGGGCAGGTGTGGAAGACGCCCGCGCTTGCGCTCGTGCCGGAGATGCTGGCCGTGACCAGCGCCGATCCGGGCTGTTTCGCGGTTGCCACGCCATTCTGATCGATGGAAACGATGCTGTTTTGCGCAGCGGCGCCCGCAGTCGACGATGTGCCCTGGGCCGCGTAGGTAAGGTGGCCCAGCACAGTCGAGCAATCGGGAACGCCTGCGACATTCGGTGCGCAATAGGGCGTCGACTGTCCGGT
>DASQRJ010000190.1:0-4596 GCA_035642955.1 Acidobacteriaceae bacterium | reverse complement strand
GGACGCATCCGGCGTAGACCGGATTGTCAGGTCAATTCTCGCCGGAAGCGACGGATCCTTTGTTTTCTGCCCCATTCCGAGCGGCAGCTACGACATCGTCATCGTTGGACAGGCGGCAGACGGCACTGCATATCAGCCCTCCATCGTCACCGGCGTGGCGAATGGCCAGACGACCGGGACCGTCGATCTCTACAGCACCCTTGCCACCGCGGCCAGTGCCGTTCAACTCTCCGGAGGAGTTGCATCGCAGAACAGCGCGAGCCTGGGAACAGTCGCGGATATCGCGTTGAGCGCGCTCGATCCGGTACCAGGCGCCGCGACCTATACCATCCCACTCCTGCCTGATGCACAACAGCCGGCGGCGACGTTGGCGCTAGAGACAGCGGCGTCATCCACCTGTGCAGCGAGCACGGACTGCGCGACCTATTCGATGCTGCTGCCCGCAGGGGGTCCGTTCATCGGCGCGTATTCCGCCGGTGGAACGACGCTCTCAGCAAGTGCTCCGCTGGCAACGTACATCCTCGATGGACAGGCGTTCGTTCCCTCGTCCGGGGGCGTCGCGGACTGCACACCGCCGGAACAGAAGACTTCTGCGTATCCATTGGCGGCCGGGGGCGCCAGCATTATCGTCCAACCACTCGCCTTCACGCAGTGCCAGTAAGGCACTGGCGCGGGAACGTATAGCCGGCAATTGCGGCCCGGATTGTCACCCTTCCGCAGCCGCAGTCGCCCCTGGCTCCACTCCTGCCGTCTAGAGCATTTCCCGGATGCTGTGAGGCAGCGGAGAGTCTCTCGGTGTGGCTTTTCCTTCACGAAAAGCCACCAGAGCTTCCGTTGGCCGCCCTATACCTACATGGAAAATGCTCTATGCCCCGGCGTGTGTAGCGGCGGCGATCGTACTGTCGTCTGCGGCGGTTGCATGCTTCGCTGCAACCTCATCCGAAGCGGCCTCCGCCTGTGCAGCCGGGCCGAGTGCCGTCACGTCCAACACCGCCGGATTCTTGGGCAGGCTGAATCGTCCGTCCTTCCGACAGACCAACGCAAGCGAGCCGGCCACTACCGGATGAAACACCGCCGCCGGCAACACGTACTTGCGCTTCAAGAAGAATTCCAGCACGCCGTCCACGCGGATGCTGCGCGGGATACTCCCCGGCACCTGCGAAATCATGCAGACGTTGGTTGCAGGTGGTCATCGCGCTCGCGTCCACATTCGGACACGCATGTGCGGTTGCGAACACCTCTTGACTTGCAAGGTCTAGAGCGCTCAGCCACTTAGGGTCGGTACTTTGGCAGGCCAGTTGCTTGACTTCTGATGACGAAATCTCAAGGAGATCTCCATGCGTTTGCTGCTCAACCTGCGACTCGTGCTACGCCAATTGCGCCGCACCCCCGGCTTCGCGCTCACGGTCGTGCTCACCCTCGCCCTGGGTATCGGCGCCACCACGGCCATCTTTTCGCTGGTGGAAGGCGTTCTGCTGCGCCCGTTGCCTTTCCATGATCCCGCCCGACTGGTCACGCTGAACGATCATCTGACGGAAGAAGGCGGCATTGGCGTGCACGCGGTCATGAGCACGGAAGTCGGCGAGTACACGCGGGATACACACAGCTTCACCTCGCTCGGCGCCTACATCCAAAACACCTATGAACTTTCCGGCATGGGAGAGCCGGCCCAGGTCAATGCCGCCCGTCTGACCGGCGGCGTCTTTCCCACGCTGGGTGTCGCGCCGATGATGGGCCGCTACTTCACGCAACAGGAGGACGTCCAGCATGAGCCGGTCGTCGTCCTGAGCTATGCGACATGGCAGAGCCGCTTCCATGGCAGCTCCGGCATCGTCGGCAGCAAGATCCTGCTCGATCGCAAGCCCTACGTCGTCATCGGCGTCATGCCTCGCAGCTTCGAGTTCCCCCTGGTGCCCGGACGCCTCAATCAGTCCGAGCTCTGGGTACCCATGAGCTTTTCGCAGGAAGAGCTGACCGATGCGGCACACGGCAACTGGGCATATCAGATGGTGGGGCGCCTGAAGCCGGGCATCACCCCGGCGCAGGCCCAGCAGGATGCCCAACAGGTTGCGCAACAGGAGATGCGCAACTTCCCACCCGTGCTGAAGGCAATCCATATCGACGCGGAGGTCCTGTCGCTGAAGGAGTCCGCCGTCGAAGCGGGACGGCCACTGGTCCGAGTTCTCTCCCTCGCCGTTTTCGTGGTTCTGCTCATCGCCTGTCTCAATGTTGCCGGGCTGTTACTGGTGCGCGCCATTCGCCGCCGTCGCGAGCTTGCACTGCGGCTCGCGCTGGGAGCCTCCGGCCGTGCGCTCGTTGGCAACTCGCTCATGGAGGGCATTCTGCTCAGCAGCGCCGGCGGACTGCTGGGACTGTTGCTCGCAGCTGTCGCGCTCAAAGTCGCGGTGCCGCTGCTGCCTGAATCCCTGCCGCGCGTCGACGGCATTCATCTCGATATGGGCGTGATCTTCTTCGCGCTCGTCCTCGCACTCCTCACCGGTGCGATCTGCGGCGTGGCTCCCGCCTTTGCCGCATTGCGCACACGCGTGAACGAAAACCTGAAGGAAGGCGGCAGGACCGGCAGCAGCGGCGCCAGCCATGGACGGTTGCGCTCCGCCCTCGTGGTCGCGGAGATCGCCATTGCCCTCGTGCTGCTCACCGCTGCCGGCGCGCTGCTGCGCAGTTTCGAGAAGATGCGTGAGGTCGATCCCGGCTTCCGAGCCAATCACGTGCTGGTGGCGGGCTACAGTCTGCCCTCGCAGCAGTACCCGACCCAAGTCGCTGTCGACGGCTTCAACCGCTCCCTGCTGGAGAAGCTTGGAGCGCTGCCGGGCACCACTGCGGCCGGCATGACTAACATCCTGCCCGCCTCCGGACTGGAGGGCGGCAGCGCCTTCACCGTCGATCAGCCCACCGGCGATCGCTCCGATGCGGTGAGGCTGGCCTCCTATGCCGTCATCTACGGCGACTACTTCCGCGCCATGAGCATCCCGCTGATCCACGGCCGCTATCTCAACTCAACCGACAACCAAGCCGCCCCACTCGCTGTTGTGATCAATCGCTCGCTCGCCGAGCACTTCTGGCCCGGTACGGACGCCGTCGGCAAACGCCTGCACATCGGCCCGCATCAGGCACAGGTGCCGTGGGCCATGATCGTCGGTGTCGTGGCCGACACCAAGCTCGACGCGCCGGACGCGCCCAGCCGCGAACAGATCTACGCCACCGCGCAGCAGTTCAAGGGCATGATCGGCTCCTTTGCGTCTGCCAATGATATCTTCGGCAACGACGGCTACATCACTCTGCGTTCAACGCTCCAGCCGGAGCTGATGACCAACTCGCTGCGCGCCGCCGTCGCCGCGCTTGATCCGCAGCTTGCCCTTCAGCAGGTCCAGACCATGGACGAACAGCTTTCGCAGAGCGAGGCACCGCGCCGCTTCAACACCTCCGTCATCTCTGCCTTCGCCCTCGGAGCGCTTCTGCTCGCCACCATCGGCGTCTACGCAGTCATCGCCTTCACCGTCTCCATGCGCACACAGGAGATGGCGATCCGCATGGCGCTCGGCTCACGCCGCGGCGAAATCGTGCGCCTTGTCCTCGTCTCGGGTGCAAAGCTGGCCGCCATCGGCTGCGCCGCAGGACTCCTCGGCGCCCTCGCTGTCTCCAAGCTGCTCGGCTCCATGCTGTTCAACGTGAGCGCCACCGATCCGCTCATTCTCACCGGATCCATCGCAACCATGATTGTGCTTTCGCTGGTGGCCTGCGCCATTCCGGCACAGCGCGCAGCCTCGGCAAACCCGGTGGACGCACTGCGCTCCGAGTAGCAGCCTGCGAAGATGCGTGAGAGAGCCGGCACGCCCACTTGAATAAACGTAAGCGACCAAAGGAAGCGAACCCGCAAACCGCACCGCCGGCGCAGCGGCCAGAACGGCGAGTTCAGTCCAGACGCACCAGGTACGCTTCGCCTTCGCTCGGCTTCAGCTCCTTCGCAATCTCCACGGCGCGATCCTTGTCATCGCGGTAGGGACGAATGCGCACCCAGTGGCCGGTCGGTCCGGTGAACTCAATCACATTCGCAGTCTGGTATTTGTGGAGCAGATGCGTGCGCAGCTTCTGCGCTTCGTCCTCGTCCTTGAATGCGCCGATCTGCACGCACCAGCGGCCGCCGGTCTCGATCGGCGCCGGCACCGCAAACACATCAATGCGCACCGTTCCCGTGCCCGCCACATACAGACCTAGGGCCTTGGCCGATGCCATCGACAGATCGAGCACCCGGCCGGGCACAAATGGACCGCGATCCGTCACATGCAGCACCGCCTGCTCGCCGGTGCGTACATTGGTCACCCGGATCAGCGAATTCAGCGGCAACGTCCGATGCGCCGCGGTCATCGCGTCCTGGTCGTAGATCTGTCCGTTGGCCCCGCGCCGCTTGTTATACGGCGGCCCATACCAGCTCGCGGTGCCGGTCTCTGTCCATACCGGCGTGTGGCCCGCAACGAAAGCCAGGTCCGCGGCGCTGGTCACACCCGGATTCGCGGACGCAGGCGCAATCGGCGCATTGCTCGCGATCGAAGGCGGCGCGGTATGGGACGCCGGAGT
>DASQRJ010000189.1:0-7775 GCA_035642955.1 Acidobacteriaceae bacterium | reverse complement strand
TGCCGCATCCGCCGCGTCTGCTGGCCGTGACGGTGCTGACCAGCGTCGATGCCGTCGCACTCGCGGAAACCGGTGTGCCTGCCGCACCCGTGGAACAGGTTCTGCGGCTCGCGCGACTGGCCGCGGAGTGCGGGATTGACGGCATGGTCTGCTCCGCGGCAGAGGCTGCGGCGCTGCACAGTGCCCTGCCAAAAGCCTTGCTGGTGACCCCGGGCATCCGGCCGGCCGGTAGCGATGCTGGCGACCAGAAACGCATCGCCACGCCGCAATTTGCGCTCGCCGCAGGCGCCAATATGCTGGTGATCGGCCGGCCCATCACTGCCGCACCCGATCCGAAAGCCGCCGCGCAGGCCATTCTCAGCGATATGGCCAAGAGCAATCCCAGCAGATGAAAAGAGCCCGGCCTCCTCGGCCAGGCTCACTCTGTTTCGAACTCCATTGCTTTAGAGCTTTTCGTAGAAATCGCAGCCCGAGCAGGAGATGTACACTCCGCCGGGAATGCCGCGCTCGCGATCCTTCACCCGCTTGACGATGCGCGTGGGCTTATTGCATTTGGGACAGTCCGTACTCTTGGACGTATCCATCACCTTCTGGCGATCTGCGGTCTTCGCAACCTTGGCCATCACTCACTCCTCGAAACCTGATTCCGGCACGCAACTTCAGGGCCGCGCCAAGGCGGCCTTTGGATCTGCAACTCTTCTCATGCAATGAGCGTTGGAATGAGGCAGAAGACGGCGTACCGCTTCGCTAAGTGTACACGAGTCCGCAGCTGTTTCAGCTGTGCCAGCCCTGCCCGGGAATGGCATTTCCGGCGGTGGACCAGTGGCCGTTCTGCCCGGGCGCGGACGAAGGTGGCGCAGGTATAGGCTGCGGTTTCGCATCCGGCTGGCTGCCAGTGGGCATCTGCACCGGCTGCGAGGCTCCCGGGAGCTGCTGCTCCCCCGGCAGTCGAAGAGACGGCGGCGCCTGGCGGTGCGAGCTTTCGCCCGTCGTCGACGGTGCGGCGTCGCCCATCTTTACCTCGTGCACATCCCCGCTCCCCTGGTAGCCACCCGTCTCGTCCTGGTTGCGCACGATCAGGTCCTGCCCCACGTTAGCAACTTCCACCCGTACGACGCGCTCTCCGACGAAACGGACAAACTGCGTCGTCTGCGGCGCCTCGCCATAGATCCATTCTTCAAAGGCAACGCCGTTATCCTGTTCCCGCACCTTGTCGTGCGGCTGGCCGAGAGCATAGACCACCATCTTGCGGTCCATGCCCACCAGCACATGGTGGTTCAGGATTGCCTCTTTCAGCTTGGGAGGCAATGTATCTGCGTACGCCTCGAGCGGCGTCTTCACATTGAAGTCCATCACCGGCTGGATCAGCGCCCGCAACTGATCCGGTGTGATGTCAGGCACATATTTGTCGAATACCAAGGTGAGCCGCGAGCCCACAGGTTCCTGGCCGTTGTCCTGCACCACCGGCGAAGTCCCCACCCCGCCGCCAATTTCAATGTGGCGCAAGTATTTGTGCTTGTGATCCGGACCGCCATTGAACTCGAGCACGATCTTGTCCGAGCTAATTTTGACATCGGAGACCACCAGCCGGTCACCCGCCTTGGAGCTGATGCCGTGACGCTGCAAAAGCTCCTCGTAATCCAAGCCATCCGGTTTCAGATCGCCGTTGGCGTGCAGCACCAGACCGTGCGTGTCCAGCGGCAGGGGACGGCGGGCGAAGCCCTGCTCCGCGTCGATCGACACGATCAGCTCACGGCGCGAACGCGGCGTCAGCTTGCGCTGGTCGAAGTTGACATGCGTTGCTTGAAAGGGAGGGAGGTTCTGCTGACGCTCGGTTTGCACGATGAAGACCTGGGTCTGCGCAAAAACGGCTGGAGCAGCAAAGGCAAAGGCCATGGCCGATACCGCCAGCGCGATCGGCTGACCAGCCTTCCGCAACCTGTGCCGAGTGCCCATGGAGAACCCTCAATGTGGGCATGATGCGCTTTCCCGGGTACGCCTGACAAGACCCGAGTGATGAACTCTGCTTCCCTTGTGGTTGCGATCAAAACGGAGGCGAAAGTTGCCTGCCCCGATGGGCGAATTACTCTTCCTGGGAGGAGGTCTCGGGTTTGGGCTGGGTTGGAGGAGCCGCCGCGGGAGGCAAGTCGCCGATCTGGATCAGGCGCGGCGCGGCGGGTTGGACCGGCCCCATCGCCGCCTCATGCTGACGCTGGGCAGCCGCGTCGATATCCACCGGAATGCCGCCCGGGATGATCTCGGGAAATCCGTAGCGGGAGGCATACTCGCGGGTCACCCGCATGACCAGCCACAAACCGAAGCACAGCACGAGCACTGCCACGACGCTGCCCTCCGGTCCGTAGTCCGCGCCGGTGAGTGAGTCCGGGCCCATGGGCAGGCTCTGTACTACCGGCGAAAATCCCCCCGCGAATCCGCCATAGCCGCTGAGCGGCAGCCCGAAGAGCGGGCCCATCGCCGCGTTCCAGGCGAAGTGCAAGCCCCAGGCAAGCCATAAGGCGCGGGTTCGCAGATAGGCGATGCACAGGATCAGACTGAGCAGGAAGAGCGCGAAGACCGCCGCGTGCGGCATATCCGGCTGATAGTGCACCACCACGAAGCAGATCGAGATCAGCACGGAAGCGAGCGTCGTTCCAATCGCATCGATCAGCCGCTGGAAGGGATATCCGCGGAAGATCAGCTCCTCGCACAGCGCGGCCATGGCCAGCACCAGCAGATCGAGCAGGAGCAGGAACCACTGATGCGCGCCGGTCCATAGCGTGACACCAAGGCCACCGATAAACACCGAGGGCACGATGGTGAGCAGCAGCAATCCCCAGCCGACGGCTGAGCCTGTACCGAACTCATGCCACATGCCGGGGCGGGAGATCAGCCCCATCGCGCGTCGCGGTTGCCGCTGGTGGGAAAAGCCAATGCCCAACGCGCTGAAGCCCACCACCAGCAGGAACAGCATCACCAGCCGGTCGATCAGCGGCACCCAGTCTCCGGAACTCAGGTCGTTCGCCGCACGATGCGCGATGGCCCCGGCGATGAAGGCGTACATGAGCGCAACTACAAAGACGCAGAAGGAGCGCAGGCGCGATGGTCGTAGCGGATGCGTCGGCAGTGTTGGCGGCGTGGTGACCAATGAGACCAGCTAGAGCGGATTTTCCATGGATGTATCCCGCAGCCGGGACACGTGGCGCGGCTTTTTCGTTAAGAAAAGCCGCTCTGAGAGAGATTCGATAGGCATAGTCATGGGAAACCCGCTCTAGGTGGTATAGAACTGCGCGATGGTGCGGAATTTCTCGCGCCGGAGCGCCAGACGCTCTTTCCTGGGTATAGATGTCAGTTCGTTGAGATGCCAAATCAGCTTCTCATCGAGCATGCGCGCTGCCGACTCCGGATCCAGATGCGCGCCGCCCGGCGGCTCCGGCACGACGTCATCCACGCAGCCCATGGCCATCACATCCTGCGAGGTGGTCTTCAACGCCTCGGCTGCCTTTGCCCGCTTGGAGGCATCGCGCCACATGATCGACGCGCAGCCCTCCGGCGAGATCACCGAATACACCGCGTTCTCCAGCATCAGGACGCGGTCCGTCACCGCCAGTGCGAGCGCACCGCCCGAGCCGCCCTCGCCAGTTACCGTCGCGATAGTCGGCACGGTGAGCCGGGACATCTCCAACAGATTGCGCGCGATCGCCTCACCCTGTCCGCGTTCTTCGGCGCCCAGACCCGGATTGGCGCCCAGCAGATCGATGAAGGTGAAGATGGGGCGCCCGAACTTCTCCGCGATCTTCATCACCCGCAGCGCCTTGCGATAGCCTTCGGGGTTCGGCAGCCCGAAGTTGAATTTCACGTTATCCTTCGTCGTCCGGCCCTTCACATTGGAGACCACCAGCACCTCTTCGCCATGGAAGCGGGCCATGCTGCATTGCATCGCCGGATCGTCGGCGAAGTTGCGGTCGCCGTGGATCTCACTCAGGTCGGCGAAGATCATCCGGATAAAGTCCATAGGATATGGCCGCTGCGCATTTCGGGCCAGTTCCGTCTTCAGCCATGCGTCGGGCTGAGTCTCCTGGGCAGATGTATGCTTCGGCTCCGCCTTTCCTTCCGGCTGGTCACTGGTGGGCTGTGTCGTCAACGGTATCAAGGTTCCCTGGGCCACGCTCTGATTGTATGGAACCGGAGATGCGTAGACAAATTACTTCTTACTTCGGAGACGGTTCCCGCCGATCCCACCTTCACTGCGCCAGAAGAGTCTAGTCGATAGCCTTCACTGCCCCGCGCCCCAGCAGCTCCTCCGCGCGCTCGATGAAGATGCGGTCAGCCCCCACCGAAAAACCCTCCGGTTCCAGCATCACCACGAACTCCCCGCGCTGCTCCAGATTGATCATCAGCTTGCCGGGTCCGGGCGCCTCCTGAATCATGGCGTGCAGCGAAAGCAGTGTCTGATCGGTGGCGCGATCCAGTGTCACCTGGATGCGCACATTCTGCGGCAGCTTCACCTTCACGTCTTCAAGCGCCTGGATGGACGAGACAGCCAGCTTCGGCGCCGCATCCTCCTCCGCGCGCAACTGCCCGCGCACCAGCACCGGCACATCGATCTTGAGCGGCTCCGCCAGCCGCGGATAGTCCTTGGGAAAGGCGATGAGGTCAATCTTGCCCACGGTATCTTCGAGCGCCGCCTGCGCATACAGCTCGCCAGATTTTTTCGACTTGGCCACCTTCAGCCCAACGATCACCCCCGCAATGGCAATCTCGTTCTCCGGCTGCTGCTGGCCGCGGCGGGTGGGCGGCGCCGGCTTCATCTCCAGCGCGTCGGCGGTGGTCACCGCCTTCAGGTTCTTGATCTTGTCCGCGTACTTGTCCATCGGATGGCCGGAGACGAAGAAGCCCAGCACCTCCTTCTCCGATTGCAGGCGCAGATTCTCATCCCAGTCCGGCACATTGGGCAGCGGATCCTCTGCGTGCATCGCACCGCCTGCACCATTCATCGGCAGGTCGTCGAAGATCGCTCCCAGGCCGCCGAAGAGTCCGCTCTGGCCCGCCGCGATGTCGCGCTGCGATTTCTGCGCACGCTCCATCGCCTTGTCGACGGCAACCATCAGCCGCGCGCGCGGCCCGAAGCTGTCCAGGGCTCCGGCCTTGATCAGCGACTCGATCACGCGTTTGTTGAGCAGGCGCAGGTCGACCAGTTCGCAGAACTCCCACAGCGATTGAAAGCCGCGCTTCTGCTCCTCCTGCAGCTTTGCGCGCGCCACAAGGATCGAGTCGATGGCGTTGCGGCCCACGTTCTTGATCGCCGTGAGGCCGAAGCGGATCACCTTCCCATCCGGCGTGAAATCGGCATCGGAGACCTGCACGTTCGGCGGCTCCACGGCGATCTCCATCTCGCGGCACTCGCTGATGTACTTCACCACGTTCTCGGGCTTCGAGATTTCGCTGGTCAAGAGCGCGGCCATGAACTCGACCGGGTAGTGAGTCTTGAGATAGGCGGTGTGATAGGCCAGCAGCGCGTACGCCGCCGAATGCGATTTGTTGAAGCCATAGCCGGCAAACTTCTCCATCTGGTCGAAGATGTAGGTCGCCTTGTCTTTGGGGTGCTTGTTCTTCGCTGCGCCAGTGGCGAAGCGCTCGCGCTGCTTGGCCATCTCCTCGGCATTCTTCTTGCCCATCGCCCGCCGCAGCATGTCGGCTTCGCCGAGCGAGTAACCCGCCAGCACGTTCGCGATCTGCATCACCTGCTCCTGATACACGATCACGCCCAGCGTCTCCTTCAGCAGCGCCTCCAATTCCGGCAGAGGGTACTCCACCTTCTCGCGGCCCCACTTGCGATGGATGAAGTCGTCGATCATCCCGCCCTGGATGGGGCCGGGCCGGTAGAGCGCATTCAGCGCCGTCAGGTCTTCGACCGTCGTCGGCCGATAGCGCCGCAGCACATCGCGCATGCCGCCCGACTCAAACTGGAAGACGCCCGAGGTCAGCGCCTTATGAAAGACATGCTCATAGGTCGTCTGATCGTCGAGCGGCACCGTCGCCATGTTCACTTCAAGATTCTGGTTTCGCCGGATCAGCTTCAGGCAGTCATCGATCACGGTCAGCGTGGTCAGCCCAAGGAAATCCATCTTGAGCAGACCCATCTTCTCCACCGCCTTCATGTCATAGGCGGTGACGATTTCATCGTTCTTGGAGCGGCTGACCGGCACCAGTTCCGTAAGCGGCTGCGGCGCAATCACGACGCCGGCAGCATGCACGCCCGCGCCGCGCACCAGCCCTTCGAGTTTGCGCGCCGTATCTACCAGCTCGCGCACTGTCGTGTCGGCTTCATAGGCGGCCTGGAGTTGGTGCGAATCCTTCAGCGCCTGCTCAATAGTGATGCCGATGGTCGCCGGCACCAGCTTGGCGATGCGGTCCACATCGCCGTACGGCATATCCAGCGCACGGCCCACATCCTTGATTGCCGCCTTCGCCGCCATGGTATTGAAGGTGATGATCTGCGCCACCTGCTCACGGCCATACTTGCGCGTGACGTACTCGATGACCTCGCCGCGGCGGTTCATGCAGAAGTCGATGTCGATATCCGGCATCGAGACGCGCTCCGGATTCAGAAAGCGCTCGAAGAGCAGCTCGTTCTGCAGCGGATCGATGTCGGTGATCTCCATCACGTAGGCGACGAGCGATCCTGCCGCCGAGCCACGTCCCGGTCCCACCGGGATGTTCTGCTCCTTCGCATAACGGATGAAATCCCACACGATGAGAAAGTAGCCGGGGAATTTCATCTGCTTGATGCAGTCGATCTCGCGCTCCAGCCGCTCGCGATAGTCGGCTTCGGTCTTGCGCAGCAGTCCGCGATCCTTCAGGTGCTGGATCGCCGCTTGCAGCCGCTTCTCAAAGCCGGCGCGGCATACCTCTTCGAAGTAGCTGTCGATGGTGTGCCCGGCGGGGACCGCGAACTCGGGGAAGGGATTGTCCACCTTGTTCAGCTTGAGCTGGCAGCGCTCGGCAAACTGCATGGTGCGGCTGACCACTTCCGGCGCGTGCGCGAAGAGCCGTTCCATCTCTTCGGCCGACTTCACATAGAACTGATCGGAGTCGAACTTGAAGCGCTTCGGGTCGTGGATCGAGCCTGCGGTCTGCACGCACAACAGCACCTCGTGCGCGTGATGGTCGTCCTCGCATAGATAGTGGCTGTCATTGGTCGCCACCAGAGGGATGCCCAGCTCCTTCTCCATGCGGAACATGTCGGCGTGGATCTTCTTTTCGAGCTCGAGACCCTGATCCTGAATCTCGAGGAAGAAATTGTCGCGGCCGAAGATTTCCTGATACTGAGCGGCGGTGGCGCGGGCGGCGGCGTATTTGTCCGCCATGAGGTTTTCGCAGAGCTCGCCCGCGAGACAGCCGGAGAAGCCGATGAGGCCTTTGGCATGTTCGGCAAGGAATTTCTTGCTGATGCGCGGCTTGCGATAGAAGCCGTGCAGGGACGCCTCAGAGGTGATGCGGACGAGGTTCCGGTAGCCTTCTTCATTTTCGGCGAGGACGAGGAGGTGGTTGTAGTCGTCACCCTGCGGATCTTCGCGATGATCCTCTTTTTTGCAGATGTAGAGCTCGCAGCCGAGGATGGGCTGAACGTTGTGCTTCTTGGCGGCTTCGAAGAAATGAACGGCGCCGTAGATATTGCCGTGGTCGGTGATGGCGACCGCCGGCATATTAAATTCCTTCGCCTTTTTCATCAGCTCCTTCATCCGGACCGCGCCGTCGAGGAACGAGTACTCGGT
>DASQRJ010000188.1:0-3033 GCA_035642955.1 Acidobacteriaceae bacterium | reverse complement strand
GACTTCGCACTCTTTCGCATGGCGCATCTCGAACGCTGCGTCTTTGAAAAATGCAATCTCATCGAAGCCGATTTCTATGGCGCTGATCTTACCGGTGCCATCTTTCGCGGCTGCGATCTGAGCCGCGCCGATATCTCCCACGCAACGCTCACCGGTGCGGACCTCCGCGATTGCCGTCTGGACGGGATGCGCGGCAAGCCCGATGCTATGGATGGCCTCATCATCAGCCCGGATCAGGCCGCGCTGCTCATCACCCTCTTCGGCGTGCGCGTGCAGTGGTGACATTGCCCAATGAGCCCCGGCACGATTTGGACCTCACTCCGAGCCCTTTGCCGTCCTGGCTTTTTCCCGCTCCACGCACGCAGCGCGGATCGTCTCATAGCGCGCCTGCAGCTCGTCCAGCTCAAGATCGCTGAGATTCTCGATGTCGATCATCTGGTCGCGCGCCTTGTCCAGCGCATGGATCAGCTCGTTCAGCTTCAGGTTGATCGCCCGTGCATCCCGGTTCTGCGTATTCTGGATCAGGAAGACCATCAGAAACGTCACAATGGTAGTTCCAGTATTGATGACCAGTTGCCAGGTGTCCGAGTAGTGGAAGACAAACCCCGAAGCACCCCAGACCACAATCACCAGCACCGCCCAGGAAAACGCCCACTTCGATCCCAGCCACGTCGAAGCAGCCGCGGCAAACCGTCCAAACCAGTCATTCGTGGTCTTCGCCTGTGCCTCTGCAGCAGGCAGCGGTTGCGCCTTCGCATCGGAGCGGGATTTCAGACCGGTCGAACGGCTGGCGCTCATGCACGCATCATACGCGGCAGCGCCGGAAGCATCTGTACGGAGGATGACAGCTACAAAGGTCCCATCGGCGTCATCGCTGCCGGGCCGAAAGCCTTAAATTCAGCGAAACTCCCTCCCGCTCCACTAAAATGCGAAGGCTGAGTCGAACAGGGAAGCGGGAACCGTTTCGTGACCAATTTCTGGGACTACTTCAAGCATTCGCTGCGCATGTTCTCCAAGAATCCCGGCTTCACCCTCGCCGCCATCGCCGCTCTGGCGCTTGGCATCGGGACCAACACCGCCATCTTCACCGTCGTGAACGCGGTCCTGCTCAAGCCGCTCACCTATCCGGATGCGGATCGCATCGTTCAGTTCCAGCTCACCTCGGCCGATGGCAACGGCATCGGGGCGTCCATTCCCAAATTCTTCAAATGGAAGGCGCAGACGAGTGTCTTTCAGGATGTTGCCGCCTATGACTACGGCGGTCCCGGCTTCAATCTCACCGGTGGCACTCCGGAGCAGGTGCAGGGTCTTCATGTGACGGAAGGATACTTCCGCCTCTTCGGAGCGCCGGTCATGCTCGGCCGCACCTTCACCCCGCAGGAAGATTCCCCGGATGGCGGCAAGGTTGTCGTTCTCAGTTATGGGCTGTGGAAGCGGAGGTTCGGCAGCAATCCAAACATCGTCGGCACCACGCTTTCTCTCGGCAATGAGGGCTACACGGTCGTCGGCGTCCTCGGAAAGTCCTTCTTCTCGGATCCCGAAGCGGACATGCTCCTCCCGTTTCAGTTCGATCCCAACAGCGCCAATCAGGGTCACTACTTTCTTGCCGCCGGTCGCCTCAAGCCCGGCGTGACACTCGCCCAGGCCAACGCGATGTTGAAAGTAGCGGCGGACCAGTTTCGCCGTCAGTATCCGGAGGTGCTCGGACCCAAGGACGGATTCGCGGCGGAGCCGCTTCGTGACAGCATCGTCAGCGATGTGCGCTCTTCATTGCTCGTCATGCTCGGCGCTGTCAGTCTGGTGCTGCTCATCGCCTGCGCAAACGTGGCCAACCTGCTGCTCATCCACGCCACCGGGCGTAAGCGTGAGTTTGCCATCCGCGCAGCGCTCGGCGCAGGCCGTGCCCGCATCATCCTGCAACTGCTCACGGAGAGCGTGTTGCTCTCGGTGACCGGTGGCATCCTCGGTCTGCTGCTGGGCTACTTTGGTGTGCGCGCGCTGCTGGCGTTGAGCCCGGGCGATATCCCGCGCATCGGCGAGCATGGCGCTGCCGTCGGCATCGACTGGCGCGTGCTCGCGTTCACACTCGGCGTCTCGCTGCTCACCGGCATCCTCTTCGGTCTCTTCCCCGCCATCGCCGCCTCGCGTCCCGACCTCAACTCCACGCTCAAGGAAAGCAGCAATCGTTCCGGCACCGGCTTTCGTCAAAGCAAAGCCCGCTCGCTGCTCGTCATCAGTGAGGTCTCTCTCGCGCTGGTGCTGATGATCGGCGCCACGCTCTTGATCCGCACCTTCCTCGCCATACGCAACGTCAATCCCGGCTTTCGCTCCGATCACATCCTCACTCTCCAAATGTCGCTCACCGGCGATCGCTACCAGAAGACACTCGGCGTGGCGCAGCTTGTGCGCAATGGACGCGACCGCCTGAACGCCATCCCCGGTGTCGAGGTCTCGGCATCCACCTGTTGCCTGCCGCTCGAAGGTGGGTATGGTCTGCCCTTTGACATCGTCGGACGTCCCGTGCAGAAAGGGCAGGATAATGACGCCGGATGGATGAGCGCATCGCCCGGCTACCTCCAGGCCTTCAAGATTCCTGTCCTGCGCGGGCGCGATTTCACCGAACAGGACAGCACCGGCGCGCCCGGCGTCGTCCTCATCAACCAGACGATGGCGAAGCAATTCTGGCCAAAGGGAGATGCACTTGGCCAGCAAATCGTCATCGGCAAGGAAACAGGTCCGCAGTTCGTGGAGCCGGCGCGGCAGATTATCGGCATCGTCGGCGACATCCACGATGGCGGACTCAACCGCAATCCCCGCCCGCTCATGATCGTGCCGCTGGCCCAGGTTCCGGACGGCATGACCGCGCTGAATGCGCGCATCGGCCCAGTGGTCTGGCTGGTGCGCACCCACACCGACCCCCACCAGTCCATCTCCGCCGTCACCGATCAGTTGCGTCAGGCCAGCGGCGGCTTTCCTGTCGCTCGCGTGCGGCCCATGGATGAAATTGTCATCCGTTCCACCGCGCGGGAAAGC